>JACRAV010000437.1 GCA_016213305.1 Candidatus Zixiibacteriota bacterium
GTTGGGCCGTAAGACCTTATGCCGGGAAATACCCGCTTCCGGCGTCCCGACAGTCTCGGCCGGCGCAAATCGAAGCCAATTGGGGACCGATCAAGAATCGACCATAGAATCCGATAACTCATATTAGACCCTGTTCGGGGGGATTAATCCACCAGGACGAGGCAAGGGAGAAGAGGATAAGATGACCAGTAGAAAGCCCGCGACCATAATCGCCCTCAAAATAGCACTGCCATACCTGTTCATCAGCTTGACCTGGATCCTGTTGTCCGACCGATCTGTGGCGTCGTTGACGTCGGACATCGATACGCTCACCGCTCTGCAAACGTACAAGGGGTGGTTCTATATCACCATGTCGGCTCTCATCATCTACCTGACTGCCCAGTATTACGTGACCCGTCTTTCTCGGACGCAAGAGCTGATCCACGACCGGGAGTTGGCCCTCTCTGAAACCCAGCACGCCGTCTTTACCCTGCTGGCCAATCTTCCCGGGATGGCTTATCGCGGTAGCTACGACGAACGTCGGCAGATGGATTTCGTCAGCGAGGGGTGTCTGAACCTGACCGGGTATGAATCATCTCAACTGGTGGGGCCGACAGCCGCCCCATACGCTCAGCTGATCATCGAAGAGGACCGTGATATGGTCAGGCACGAAATCAGCCGGGCATTGCGGGACCAGAAGCCCTTTCAGGTCGAATACAGAATCCGCACCCGGAGCGGCGGAACCAAGTGGGTTTCGGAACAGGGGTGCGGGATCCCCTCCGCGTCCGAAGGAGCAAAAGTGCTGGTGGGATATATCTTTGATGTCGAGCGGTCCGACTTGCGACGAACCCGATCCCAATCGGCCGAGCGCGAACGATCCGATCCGGCGAAAACACTCGACCCTGACCAGAGTGTCTCGCAAGGCCTGAATATTCTGAGCCGCAATCTGTAATCTGTGCATCCGGCGTCGCGGCCGGATTACAGCATCATCTTGATCAGATAAAAGCACCCGGCCGATATCGCCGCCGATGCCGGTATCGTCAACAGCCAGGCCCAGACAATCCGTCCGGCCACGCCCCATTTGATACCGGACAGCTTGCCGGTCGAACCGACTCCGACTATCGCGCCGGTAATGGTATGCGTCGTCGAAACCGGAATACCGAAATGCGTCGCCCCGAAAAGCGTCAACGCCCCCGCCGTCTCGGCACAGAAACCGCCGACCGGTTTGAGCTTGGTGATTTTCATTCCCATCGTCTTGACAATCCGCCATCCGCCCAGGGCGGTTCCGAGACCCATGGCCGCATGGCAGGACAGAATGATCCACAGCGTGCCCGGATCGGTCAGCGAAAGGTGATGGTCGGTGCTCATCATGCCGCCGGCCATCAAAAGGGCCATGATGATTCCCATGGTCTTTTGAGCATCATTGCCGCCATGACCGAGAGAATAGAGCGCCGCCGACACCAGCTGACCCTTGCGAAACCAACGGTCGACATCAAGTGGCCGCCGCCGCCGCAAAATCCAGAACACCGCCACCATGAAGATGAATCCAAGCGCGAGACCGATGACAGGAGCCAGAGGTATGAACTTGACCGTCTTCCAGACATTGTCCATGCGAATCACGTCTAGTCCGCGGTATGCGATTCCGGCCCCGGCCACGCCGCCGATCAGCGCGTGCGACGAACTGGTCGGCAACCCCAACCACCAGGTGATCAGGTCCCAGACAATCGCCCCGATCAGCCCGGCCAGCACGACATACACGTACACCGAGTCCTTCCCGTCGATCTTGACAATCTTGGCCACGGTATCCGCCACTCTGGGCGCAAACACAAACATCGCCACAAAGTTGAAAAACGCCGCCCACAGAACCGCGATTTTCGGACTCAGTACACGAGTGGAAACGACTGTCGCAATGGAATTGGCCGCGTCATGGAAGCCGTTGATCACGTCAAAAATCAGCGCAACCGCCACCGTCCCGATGACAACGATCTCGATCGGCGCCATGGTCACGAGGCCTCGATGACTATACCCTGGACGATATTCGCGACTTCCTGGCAACGGTCGGTCGCCCGTTCAAGGCGCTCGAAGATTTCTTTCCATTTCATGACCAGGATCGCGTCCTTTTCCTCCTTGAACAGACGCACCAGCGACTGCCGGAGAATGTCGTCGGCATCGGTCTCCGCCTGATAGACCGCGATGCAACTGGTCTGGATATCCGCGCTCTTCTTGCTGAGATGGGGCAAGTTCCGTATGGCGGTGTCGATATGGCGAGTGGCTATCAGCAGCAGTTCGGTGAGCTTCTTGAGTTCGGATCGGTAATTGGTCATTTCGTAGAGCATCATGCGGGAGGCGGTGGAATCGACCGAATCGATGATATCGTCCAGTCGCCGCATGAGCCGATGAATATCGGCCCGGTCAATCGGCGTGATAAACGTGGCATGCAAGGCATCGATGCATTTATGGGTGATGTCGTCCGCCTGGTGTTCGATCTCTTTGATCCGGCTGGCCCGGCGGACCAACTCGGAGGGATTGGAGGCCAGAGCGTCAAGCTCCTTGCAGGCCTCGATGCCGAGCAAGGCATGCGCTTCAAAAAACGTGAAAAAGCTGATTTCTTTGGGAAGGAGGCGTTCAAGCATGATGGCTCCCATCAATTACGGTATTTCCTGCGGTCCGATCCTCGTCGCACACGGCGCCGGTCCATGGTCGCGGCAAGCTTAATACAATCCGGCCGCCCGGTCAAGTGGAGAAAAAGGGGGGGCGGGCAGGGAAGGCGCTGGCATTTGAACGGCCCCGCCTCGGCCAGTTTTAGTTTGCGCCGAAACATGTCATTGACGTTCATACCTCAGATAGTGAAGGATCTTGCCCGTGTAAAAAGGAGCGTGAAACCATGAAGAAGACATTGATTGTGATCTGTATTTCCCTCTGTCTGCTGGCGCAGACCGTCGCCGCCCGTCCCCATGCGTTCGGCCTGGGAATCATCACCGGGGAACCGAGCGGCATCTCCGGCAAGCTCTGGCTCAGCAACAAGACGGCCGTTGACGGCGCCATGGCCTGGTCCCTGGAAACCAATGCCAATTTTCAGATCCATGGGGATTTCCTGATTCATGACTATACTCTCATTAAAGTGCAAAAGGGGAGTCTCCCGGTGTACTACGGCATCGGCGGACGACTCCGCACCTGGGACAACAACGGCGACGACAACATCGGCGTCCGCTTTCCCTTCGGGTTGGACTATATCTTCCCCAGCAATCGGGTTGATCTGTTCCTTGAGGTGGTCCCGGTCCTCGACCTGGCGCCCGATACCGATGTCCAGTTCAACGGAGCTTTGGGGTTCAGGTATTTTTTCTAAGCGGATACCATTCAGGTCTGTACGCCTATGAGGGACGCCATAGGTATAGGGCGAGAAATAAGTGAGATTTCGAATCGCCACGCCGGCGGATGCTCCGGCGATAGCTGAATTGCACGCCGCCAGTTGGCGCACCGCGTATCGCGGCGTGCTAAGTGACACTTACCTGGATGGAAATATCATCGACGAACGCACCGCAGTCTGGCATAGCCGCCTGACCTCGCCGGAACCGCACCAGAGGGAAATGGGTTTAA
>JACRAV010000433.1 GCA_016213305.1 Candidatus Zixiibacteriota bacterium
GAGGATATCGTGCTGGAATTTCTTCATCTCCTCGTCGGTCTTCGGTCGCTGACCCGACTGAAGGGCGACCAGTTGCATCTGGCCGGCCAGCTCGGAGGCCAGGATAATTTCCGAACCGACCACCGCGGTGATTTTGTCCAGCGCCTGGCGGTCGGCGGTCTGGGACATCGAGGCGGCCGGAATCGCGACCAGAGCGAGCAAGCAGATGACAAGGCGCATAGAAATCCGTCTCACTTCGTTGCGGTGGTATCGACCGAGGCGTACTTGGCGGAATCGATTGACGCGCGGATCGCCTCGTCGTTGATCTCGATCTTCGTGGCGGCCTTCGCCTCGGCAAGCCAGGTGTCAAAGGCCTCCTTCTTGAAGTCGGCGGCCTGTTTCAGTATGATATCGCGCTTCACGCCGAGGAAATCCTTCAACTCCGGCTGTAACTTGTCGGCGACATAGAAGATGGAATATTTGCCGGCGGCGGCCACCGGGCCACCGATCGCCCCCATCGCCTTATCCCACGCCGCATCGAACAGTTCCGGCGCCATGGTACGTTCGATATATCCCATGTCACCGGAGGCGGCGCGCATCCCCGGCCGCTCGGTCAGATCGGCGGCTTTCGCGCGAAGGTCCTTGACGCCGTTGATCTGTTTGGCCAGCTTGGCGGCCAAAAGTTCATCGGAAAGCTGTATCTCGAACAGCCGCATGCGGGCCGGGTTGCTGAACTCGTCGGGATGTTCGTCGTAATACTTGCGGGCCGAGGCATCATCGGGCTGGACCGCCGCTTTGATCGAGTCACTGCGCATGACATCGGCCATCGCCATTTCCTTAAACAGCGTGAGCTTCCGCTGAAACGCCGGGTCGTTTTCAAGTCCGGCCTTATTGGCCTCGTAGGCAAGCAGTTCCTGCATTTTCAGATTGAAAACCGTGCTCGCCAGGGAATCGTATTGATCGAAGTTCGGCTTATATTGTTCGGGAATCTGACGGGCCTGGGTCAGATACTCGGCCAGGGTCATCTGGCCGCCGTCCCACGTGGCCAGCACCATATCTTTCTCGTTGCGATCAAGCTGGGTATCGTCGAAATCATTCTTGGGAAGATTCGGCAGAAGTTGCGGCGGATACATATTTTCGCGTTTCTTGAGCAGGTAGTCGCAGATCGCCTTATCGATCTTCACCGGGTACTTGGCGCGAATGCTTTCGATATACGACTGGGTCAGCTCATTGCGCTTGCGGTTGACGATCTGATTTTTGATTTGGTCTTTCACCTGGTCAAAGCTACCGCGCGCCTCGTTGGGGATTTTCTCGATCACTTTGATGATATGCCAGCCGAAGCGCGATTTGACGGGCGGCGATACTTCGCCGGGTTGCATTTTGAACGCGGCCGCCTGGAATTCCTCGACCATGGCGCCCCACAGAAAATACCCCAGATCGCCCCGATTGCGCTTGGCGCTGGGGTCGATCGAGTGGTCGTAGGCAAGCTGTTCGAAGTTCTCCCCGGCTTTGACCTTCTCGAACACCATCTTGGCGGTATCTTCGCTGGCGACGACGATCTGCGACGCCCTCAGCTTGAACTCGAGGTGATTGTAATACTCCTTGATCTCGGCGTCGCCGGCCGTGGCTTTGTCAACGACTTCCTTGTTGTACAGAGCATCCAGCAGAAATTTGTCCTTGTTGGCCAGTACCACGCGCGAAATTTCCTCGACCTGGTCGATTTTCTTCTGATAGGCGGCCTGAACCAGCAGGCGGCTCACCACCAACGAGTCCAGCGCCTCTTTGCGGGCTTCGTACTCGGCCGCGGCGCCCGCGAACATGCGGGTGAGACTCGGGTACAGATTGTTCAATTCTTCGACCGTCACCTTGTAGTCGCCGACCGTGGCCACCACGTCGGATGATTTCTTGCCGCACGCCACCGGCCAGACGATCAGGCCGACCGCCGCCAGGGGAAGTATCCATCGTTTCACGCTCTGCATTCTGCTCTATCCTCCATCTGTCTGAATCGTTCTACTCAATGATCGACCGGGCGTTCCAATCCCGGACAGTATAGTCCGCCTAGATAATACATTTCGGTCGGTTTGCCAAGGGGGGACTGAGAATTGGCTTATTCGTAATCAGACTCAAGGTAATCCTTGGTGCTCGACTGCCGGGACAGACGCTGGCTGAGGCGCTTGGCGAACTCCACCGCCGAGTTTTCGCCATACACCTTGAGCATATGGTTCATGGCGATAACCTCGGAAATCACGGTGATATTCTTCCCCGGCGAGATCGGCACGCGCACGATCGGAATTTGCACCCCGAGAACCGTGGTCAGGATGTTATCGGTTCCCAACCGTTCGTAGTCGGCGGTTTCCGACCAGAGCGCCAGGTTGACTTCGACCTCTATTCGCTTTTGCATACGAATGGCCCGAATGCCGAACAACTCCTCCACATCAATGATACCAACCCCCCTGATCTCCATGTGGTGGCCGAGCAGGTCGGAACCGGAGCCCATGATGACATCGGGCGCCACCCGGGTGAGTTTGACGATATC
>JACRAV010000435.1 GCA_016213305.1 Candidatus Zixiibacteriota bacterium
CCGGACCACCGAACCGCGATTCCACAAATTCGCAATGCCGGCCAGATCGAGATCATATTCGGAAGCTTTCAAAATCTCGAACCCCTCGGCGTATGCCTGCATCATGCCGTATTCGATGCCGTTATGAATCATTTTCACATAATGGCCCGCACCGCTTGGTCCCGTGTGCAAATATCCATCCGGCGGCGCGAGCGTCTTGAGAATCGGCTCAATCATCGCAATGGTTGCCTTATCGCCACCGACCATCAGACAATACCCGACTTTCAAGCCCCAGACTCCGCCCGATGTTCCGGAATCCACGAAACGAATGTTCTTCTTGGCCAGCCGCAGGGCGCGGGCCTTGGTGTCGTGATAATTGGAATTGCCGCCGTCGATAATGACATCCCCTTCCGACAGGAGGGTGGAAAGCTCCTCGATCACCTTTTCGGTGGTTTCCCCTGAGGGCACCATCACCCAGACCACTCGCGGGGTTTTGAGTTGCGCCACGACTTCCTTGAGCGAGTGCGCGCCGACCGCGCCGATCTTCACCGCCTCATCCACAGTCGCGGCGGTGCGGGCGAACGCCACGACTTCGTGACCGCCCTGCACCAGACGGGTCACCATATTCAGTCCCATCTTCCCCAGACCGACAAACCCGATTTTCATTTCAGCACCCGCGCCTCCTGCAGAAGCTTGTTGATCTTTTTGGTCACGCCGTCGGCGTCGATGCCGATCATGCGGTATAGATCGTCCGGCGTCCCCGACGGCGCATAGCCGCTGACGCCGATCTTCGTCAATTTGGCGGAGTAACCAGCTTCGAACATGGCGGCGGCAACCGTCGCCCCCAGTCCGCACTTCACATTGTGATCTTCGAGCGTGACCAGATGATCGTACGCCGAAAGCGCCTTGAGATCATCCGGGTGCAGGTCCGACCAGTCGGAGACGGACATCAAAGTGATCCGCTTCCCTTCGCTATTGAGCCGCTCCCAGGCGGGCATGGCGTACGGAAGCATATTTCCTGCGCAGACCAGCGCCAGATATTCACCTTTCCGAATCGTCTCCATGCGCCCGTAGCGATACCGGTACGACTCGCCGAAATACGGTTTCCCCGATTCGTCGAGCACCATCGATACGACCGCGCGTCCCATGATCACCGCAAAATTGCCGGGGGTCGAAAGCACATACCGCACAATCCGGTCGGTCTGGTTCGGATCGGCCGGCGTTATCACTTTCCAGCCGAAAGTGGAATTGAGCACGGAAAAGTAGTCGATACACTGGTGGGTCTTGCCGTCCTCGCCCACGTTCACCCCCGAATGGGTGCAGAACAGTTTCACGTTGGAATGATTGATGTCGCTCAAACGCGCCTGATTGTAGGTTTCATCGATGCCGAAAACTCCGAAATCGGCCCAGACCGAAACCGCCTGCTCGGCCGAGAGCGCTCCGGCGGTCGCGGCTGTTGAATGTTCCGAGATACCGAACTGGAAGAAGTTGGCGGGATACTTTTTAGCAAAGCCATCGGTCTTCACCGACTTAGCCAGATCGCAATCAAACACCGCCATGACAAATCCGGAAGCGCTCATATTGGCGTCGGCCACCGATACCAGCGCCTTGCCGAACGCGCTCCGATTGTCCGACTTATCGCTCGCCCCAAGAATAATCGGGTCCCCCGCTTTCACCTGCGGATACGGCGCATGGGCCGTCTTGAAAGGCGGCGGCGGGCCGTTCTTGCGAAGCCGCACCAGTTCCTCGACGTCATTTTCAATCCCGCCGAGTTCTTTCAGGGCCGCGTCGAGCTGATCGATCTTCAGCGCCGCACCATGATAGTCCTCCTTATTTTCCATGAAACTCACCCCTTTGCCCATAATGGTACGAGTGAGAATCAGAATCGGGGCGCCGCTGTTGTGGACCGCCTTATAGCAGGCATCGTACAGCTGCCGCAAATCGTGGCCATCGATTTCGATCACCTGCCAGCCGGACGCTTCCCATTCCGCCTTGATGTGTTGCGGCATGACGTCCGTAATCTTGCCGGATATCTGAAGCCCGTTAAAATCGATGAAGGCCGTGAGGCGCGACAAACCGAATTTGATCGCGATACGGCGGGCCTCGGAAATCTGCCCTTTCTGTTGCTCGCCGTCACCCATCAGTACCCAGGTGTGGAAGTTCTTCCCGGATAGATTGGCATAGAGCGCCTTGCCGATTCCGACCGACAGTCCCTGCCCCAGATTCCCCGTGTCCCACTCGATTCCCGGCACCGACCGCTCGACATGCCCCTCAAACGGCGAACCGGCCTGGCGGAAACCATGCAGAGCCGGTTTGATATCGAAAAACCCGGCCGCCGCGAGCGCGGTATAGGCGCCCGGTGAGGTGTGCCCGTGCGACACGATAATCCGGTCGCGGTCGTCCCGCGACGGATTCTTCGGATCGACATTCGCCAGATTGTACAGCGTCAGGTAAGTTTCAATCGAGGACATCGAACCGCCGGGGTGTCCCGAGGCCGCTACCGTGGTCATCTTGAGAATCTGGCCGCGGCATATTCGCGCCATCTCCGTGAGTTTCTTGTGCCAGTCGTCGGTCAACTGCGGCTGTGTGAAACCGCGCCAGGGGTCGAACGTCATGCCTGTATTTCCTTTCACTTCGAGAGCGCTTTTTTCAATGCTTGTTCCAGTTGTCGAAGTCCCAAGGCGGGCTGACCGGCCACGCCCAACACCAGGACCGGGAGTTTGCGCGAGACCAGGGCCTGGGTGTCGCCGATCGCCTGGGCGCGGATCAAATCGTTGAACTCGAAATACCGCCCCGGTATCGCCAGCGTGTCATACTGCTCGCGGACCAGAACGATGAAGGCGCCGGTGCGGGGGCCGCCTTTGTACAGTTGACCGATCGAATGCAAAAACCTCGGCCCGTACCCGCGGAGAGTGGCCAGCTTTGTCTTTTGCCGAATGACCGTCCGCACCTTCGCCACAGCGGTCTCGGTCTGTCGGGTACTCTGGAAATAACCGAGTACCGCCACATATCGCGGCGGTTTCTGCTTCTTCAGAAAGAAATGCAACACGCACTCAAGCGTCTGGCAGTTCTTCTCGCCGGCGTTCCGTTCGGCCTCAATCGCCACCAGCGACAGCTTGCCCCACCGCGCCTGCGGGCGTTGCTGGGGAAAATGTCCCGAACTCTGAAACGCCTTCAATATCGCCTGCGTGTTGTTCTTGCTCTCGGTGACATTCGGCTCGTCGAACGGATTGATCTTCAGGAAATACCCGCACGCCGCCGTGGCCGCCTCCCAGATCAGAAACTGCCGTCCCAGCTCATGCTTCGCGCCGAGCACAATTTCAACGTGCGGCGCCCGTGCGCGCCGGCAGGCCCGGGATAATCTGTCCATCGCCGCCGACTTTTCACCCGCCATCCGGACAAACACAAATAGTCGATCCCGACCAATTGTGCATTTGTATGAGTATACCGATACATTGCATTTTATCAAAAATGTAGAAGCTGGATATTTTCTGAAACAAAGAGATTATGTAATAAATATTGAGGCATTTAAGTC
>JACRAV010000436.1 GCA_016213305.1 Candidatus Zixiibacteriota bacterium
AGAGCCGGAAGATGGTCCATGGGTCCAACTTTCCAAGCTTGAGGCCGACCGCGATCCCCACCGCCAGGGCATCGAAACCCAGCGCAAATGCCAACCCAAAAATCTCAGCCAGACTCAACCAGTCGTCCTGTCCTATAATCCGTTGTTAATCAAGTGACTATAACGATTCCGATGACGATCTGTCAACGGCAAAAGATTCCCGAAAAAATGGCTCCGCCCCGTTTGGAACAACGTGGGCCAAAATAGGTTAAAATGATACTTTACAGAATTGTACAGTATTTGTACCTTAGTGTCGAATAACAGAAAGAAACAAGATAGGAAGACATGAGAATAACTGCAGTCGAAGAATACGGTCTCAGGTGTCTGTTGACCCTGGCCGGCAAAGGGACATCCGGGCAGATGTCGATCTCCGAGATCGCCGAAAAAGAGGGGTTATCGATCCCCTATGCATCCAAACTGCTCGGTATCCTGAGACGGGCGGGTCTGGTGGTGGCGGCCCGAGGCCGAACCGGCGGATTCAGCATCGCCAGGGACCCAAAGGAGATCGGGTTGTACGAAATCCTGACGGCGCTGGGCGGGCCGCTAATCGACCCCAATCACTGCCAGAAATACTCGGGTCAGCTCGATGAATGCGTGCACTTCGCCAACTGTTCGGTGCACGATATTCTTGGCGGGTTGGCCGGATTTGTCCAGGATTTCTTGAGCAAGACCACCTTGCAGGACTTGCTTGCCGGCAACACCAGTCGCCGGCTCTTTATCCCCGAAAAGGACCTGGTTGTTTTGAACAAGGCGGCCTTGAGCGCCGAACTGACCGAAGCCCCCACGACGCCCGAACCGGGCGCGTAGGATACGAAGAAGGATTGATAGAATGTCATCACATACACCATTGTTGGTCCTGAAGGACGTGCACGTCGAGGTCGAGGGGAAGGAAGTTGTAGCGGGGGTATCCCTGACAATCAATGCCGGCGAAACCCACGCGATTATGGGTCCGAACGGTTCGGGGAAGTCATCGCTGTCGAACGCGCTGATGGGACACCCGTCATACAAGATTACCCGTGGCGATGTTTCCCTGGCGGGCCGGAGCATTCTGGCGATGTCGGCCGATGAGCGTTCGCGCGCGGGGCTGTTCCTCGCGTTTCAGTATCCGCTGGCGATTCCCGGCGTGACGGTCGCCAACTTCATGCGGACCGCGCTCATGGCGCATCGCGGCAAAGATGCCGACATGTCGGATTTTCGCAAATTATTCAAGGCCGAGATGGCGGCGCTCAGTATCGATGAGAAGTTCGCCACGCGGTATGTCAACGACGGTTTTTCCGGCGGCGAAAAGAAACGAATCGAGATTCTCCAGCTTTCAATGCTCCAGCCCAAAATGGCGATTCTTGACGAGACCGATTCGGGGCTGGATATCGACGCGCTCAAGACGGTGTCGCAGGGAATCAACCGGTTCCACAACAAGTCGAACGGTATCCTGCTGGTGACCCATTATCAGCGATTGCTGGACTATGTCAAACCGGATTTTGTGCATGTGATGATGAGCGGGCAGTTTGTCAAGTCGGGGGGCGCCGAACTGGCGCTCAAACTCGAGGACCTCGGTTACGACTGGGTGTCCGAGGAAAACGGCGGGAAAGTGACGGTCAAGTAATGGCACAGGAAATAGACGGTCAGAAGCATGATCTTTCGCGCCTGAACGAGGATTACGCCTCCAAGTACTGTTTCCGCGACCCGGTGGACTATTTCAAGGGAGCCAAGGGGCTGGACCACGAAGCGGTGGCGATGATCTCCAAGATGAAGAAGGAACCGGTCTGGATGAGCGACCTGCGGCACGAGGCACTCGACATCTTTCTCTCCCGACCGATGCCCACCTGGGGAAACACCGAACTGCTCAAGGAGATCGATTTCGCGGATATCTACTATTTCATGAAATCGACCGACTCCACCAAGGGGAATTGGGACGACGTGCCGGAGTATATCAAGAAGACGTTCGACCGGCTGGGCATACCGGACGCGGAGAAGAATTTTCTCGGCGGCGTCTCGGCGCAGTACGAATCGGAGGTCGTCTACCACTCCATGAAGGAAGACCTGACCAAGCAGGGGATCATCTTTCTGGACATGGATTCGGGGCTGAAGCAGTATCCGGAGATCGTGCAGAAGTACTTCGGCAGTGTGATTCCCTCGACCGACAACAAGTTCGCGGCCCTCAACACCTCGGTCTGGTCGGGCGGATCATTCATCTATGTGCCGCCGGGCGTGAATGTGACGGTGCCGTTGCAGGCATATTTCCGAATCAACGCCGAAAACATGGGGCAGTTCGAGCGGACGCTGATTATCGCCGACAAGGGTTCCCGCGTCCATTATATCGAAGGGTGCACCGCGCCGGTCTATTCGACCCACTCCCTTCACTCGGCCGTGGTTGAGCTGGTGGCGATGGAAGGGTCGTACATCCGCTACACCACCATCCAGAACTGGGCGCGCAACATTTACAATCTGGTCACCAAGCGGGCGACCGCCCACAAGAACGCGACTGTGGAATGGGTTGACGGCAATCTCGGGTCGCGACTGACCATGAAGTATCCGTGCATTCAGCTGGTCGGCGAGGGCGCGCGGGGAGAAATCCTGTCAGTGGCGTTCGCCGGACAGGATCAGCATCAGGATGCCGGCGCCAAAGTGATTCATGCGGCGCCGAATACCACCTCGCGGATAACCTCGAAATCGATCTCCAAAGACAACGGGCGGGCCTCGTATCGCGGGATGGCGAAGATTCATAAGAACGCCGTCAATTCGAAGATTTCCGTGGAGTGCGACGCCCTGCTGATCGGCGAACATGCCCGGAGCGACACCTATCCGACGATGGAAATCGACAATGATCAGGTGAGTGTCGAGCACGAGGCCCGGGTCTCGAAAGTGGCCGAGGAGCAATTGTTCTATTTGCAGAGTCGGGGTTTGACCGAGGACGGCGCCCGGCTTCTCATCGTCAATGGTTTCATGGAGCCGTTCACCAAAGAACTCCCGCTGGAATATGCGGTCGAACTCAATCGACTGATCCAGCTTGAAATGGAAGGGTCGATAGGATGACCCCGCTGGAATACACCATTGACAATTTGCCCGAAGGTCTGACTGAGGGTCCGCAGTGGTTGTCGGACAAGCGTCGCCAGCTCCGTCTGAGCTTCAACGACAAACCTCTCCCCCGTCGCGGCGCGCATCTGTGGCGATACACCGATCCGGGCAAGTTCGTACCGAACTCATCGGCCACCGCACCCGTGACCGCCTCGCCTTCGCTCGCTCAAATTGAATCCGAACTGTTTGGCCTGCTTGAAAAGAAGCATCTGGCGGCGGTGGTGGTCGACAAGTGCGGGCAGACGGCCACTATCAGGATGTCGGATGAATTGGGTAAAGCGGGTGTGGTCATACTGCCGCTGGAAAAGGCGGCGCAGAGTCATACTCCACTCGTTGAGCCGCACCTGTACCAGCTTATCAACAGCGAATTCGGGAAATTCGAAGCGCTCAACGGCGCCCTCTGGCAAAGCGGAGTATTTGTATATATCCCGGACAAGACGACGATTTCCCTGCCGATTCATCTGGTGCGCGACGCCGGCACAGCCGCCTCGCAAGTCTTCCCCCGACTTCTCATTGTGGCGGGAAAGAATGCCGAAGCCACGATCATCGATGAATACACCGGCGGGCCGTCTGATATATCGTCGGGAGCGGGGATGTCGCACGGCGCGGTGGAACTGTTTGCCGGAGCCGACAGCCGAGTTCGCTATCTGTGTCTGCAACGGCAGGCGGGCGGGATGAATTCGTATCTTACCTGCCGCGCCCGGATTGACAGCGGCGCGCAGATGGTCACGATTCCGCTGGCGCTGGGGGCCAATCTATCCAAACAGAATTTCGGGGTGATTCTGAACGGCAAGGGGGCCGACAGCCGGATTTTCGGTCTGGCGTTCGGCTCGCAATATCAGCAGTTCGACAATCACACGCTCCATCATCATGCGGCGGGGAGCACGACATCGAATATTGATTTCAAGGTGGTTCTGGCGGACAAGGCAACGTCGGCCTACACCGGCCTGATCCGCATCGATCATTCCGCCAAAGGGTGTCAGGCGTATCAGGAGAACCGCAACCTCTTGCTCAATCCCGGCACCCGGGCCGAAACGATACCCGAACTTGAGATTCTCAACGAGGATGTCAGTTGCACGCACGGCGCGACCGTGGGGCCGATCGATCCGATGCAGGTCTTCTATCTGCAGTGCCGGGGCATCGACTACGATACCGCCGAACGGCTCATTGTGGCCGGATTTCTGGAAAAGACGCTTCAGATCGTTCCCGGCGATCTTCGCGAGCGAGTCTCATCGCTGATTCGAACCCGGCTGGAGGCGATGTAGGTCATGGGAGAGTTTGTCCGGGTAGCAACGACCAACGACATCCCGGTGGGCGGCCTTAAAGGGTTCGAGATTGGCCACAAGCGGTTCGTGGTCGCGCATACCGTCGAGGGTTTCTTCGCGGTGGCCGACGAATGCACGCACGACTCGGCACCCATCAGTTCGGGAAGGGTACGGGGAAGCGAGATCATGTGTACGCGCCATGGAGCGCGCTTTGATCTCAAGACCGGCGCGGTGACGGCGCCCCCCGCAATTGTGCCGATTGATACCTTGACTATTAAGGTCGATAAGGACGATATTCTGGTCTGGATGGAATAGACGGGTATGGCAAGACGAATGTCAGCAGACGGATACGGCAAGATAATCTCGATCGTCGGCAAACCGATGG
Organism: Candidatus Zixiibacteriota bacterium; assembly: GCA_016213305.1. Taxonomy (GTDB): domain Bacteria; phylum Zixibacteria; class MSB-5A5; order GN15; family FEB-12; genus JACRAV01. The sequence continues at coordinate 4,765 of JACRAV010000436.1, forward strand.
GGCTTGACGTGGAACGGATCAAGGCGGACTTCCCCATCCTGATCGAGCCGATCAACGGTCACCGGCTGGTGTATCTGGACAGCGCCGCGACCTCACAGAAGCCGCGCGTGGTGATCAACGCCATTCTGGACTACTACCGCAAGAGCAACGCCAACATTCACCGGGGACTTCATGCTCTGGCCGAGCGGGCGACCGAATCATACGAAAAGACCCGCCGGCATGTGGCCCAGTTTGTGGGCGGCGTTGATCCGCACGAGATCATCTTCACGCGCGGCGCAACCGAATCGATCAATCTGGTGGCATATACCTGGGGCGAAACCAATATCGGTGAAGGGGACGAAATCGTCATCACCGAGATGGAGCACCACGCCAACCTGGTCCCGTGGGTCATCCTGGCACAACGCAAGAAAGCGATCCTCAAGCGGATTCCGATCACGGTGTGCGGTCATATTGACCTCAGTTCCATCGAAGACATCATAACGAGCCGGACCAAGCTCGTCGCACTCTCTCATATGTCGAACGTGCTGGGGACGATCTCGCCGCTGGCGGAGATCATCGCCGTCGCCAAACGCCACGGAGCGGTGGTGCTGGCTGATGGCGCGCAGGCGGCGCCGCATATGCCGGTCAATCTGACGACACTGGGCGTTGACTTCTACGCCTTCTCATCCCACAAGATGCTCGGCCCGACCGGGGTCGGCGTGCTGTGGGGGCGGCGCGCTTTGCTGGAGGCCATGCCGCCGTTCAATTTCGGCTGCGAGATGAACCGCGAGGTGCGCTACGACCGGATTACTTGGAACGATCTGCCGCACAAATTCGAGGCGGGGACGCCGAATATCGCCGACGTGGTGGCGTTCGACGCCGCCCTCACCTACCTCGAAGATCTGGGCATGGAGAATGTCCGGGCGCACGAGATGGAACTGACCAAATATGCGATCGAGCAATTGAGCGCCATTCCCGGAATCGAGATTCAGGGACCACAGGAGCCGGAGCAACGGGGCGGGGCGATCTCGTTCACCGATCCGAATATCCACCCGCACGATATCAGCACATTTCTTGATTCCAAAGGTATCGCGATCCGGGCCGGCCACCACTGCGCTCAGCCGCTGGTGCGCACACTGGGAAAAGTCGCGACCGCCCGCGCTTCGCTATATATCTACAACGATCAAGGGGATATCGACGCCCTCTGCGACGCCCTGATCGAAATGCGAAAGTACTTCGGCGTATGAGTCAGTCGCTCGACGACATGTACCGGGAGATCATCCTGGACCATTTCCGCTCGCCCCGGGGCAAGAAACCGCTGGAACATTCCAATATCGAATCCGACGGGATGAACCCCTCATGCGGCGATGAGATATCGTTGCAGGTCGAGATGGATAAAGGGGTGCTCAAAGATGTGCACGTGAACTGTCGCGGGTGCGCCATTTCGGTGGCGTCGGGGTCGATGCTGGCTGAGACGGTCAAGGGAAAGTCGTTTGAAGAAGTCGAAAAACTCGCCGAAACAGTCCGCAAGATGCTCAAGGGCGAGTCGTCCGAAATACCGGATGAGTTCGGCGATCTGGACGCGCTTAAAGGCGTGCGGCAATTTCCGGTCAGGGTCAAGTGCGCTTTGCTGGCCTGGGTGACGCTGGTCGAGGGGATGCGGAAATACCGAAACGGCGACAGCGGCAAAGCGGTCATCAGCACCGAAGACCCGGAAGTGACAGGATAATTCTTATGCCGCTTCCGTCAGTTCAGGATGTCATCGAAGCGCTCCGGCCGGTGCACGACCCGGAAATCCTGATCGGCGTGGTAGATCTGGGACTTATCT
>JACRAV010000434.1 GCA_016213305.1 Candidatus Zixiibacteriota bacterium
CTCTCCTTTCATTTCGGCTTTGCCCAGTTCGGGATGCCGCTGATCGGATTCTTTGCCGGCGAATATTTGTTCGACCTGATCGGTCATGCCGGAGAGTGGGTGGCCGCCCTGATACTGTGCGGCATCGGCGTCCACATCATCTGGCAACAGTTCTTCCCTGACAAAATCAAGTACACCGGCGATCCCACCCGTGGCGCGAGCTTGCTGGCGCTGATGTTTGCAACGTCGGTCGATGCCCTCGCCGCGGGGATCTCGCTGGCTCTTCAGGGAGTCGCCATTTTCAAACCGGCGGTGACGATCGGAGTGGTCGCGGCGGCCATGACCATCAGCGGTCTGGTCTTCGGCCGCTACCTGGGTCTTCGCTTCTCGCGAGTGGCGGGGTTTGTCGGCGGGCTACTTCTGATCGGACTGGCAGTGAAGACGGTGGTCTGACACCACGTCTGCGAGGGGCGAGACCCTAGACATACTCTCTTAGGACGCTCCCTCTCTTCTCGGTCTCAAATTCGGATTCAACCGTTTACACCGCTCGAGGCACTCCCGGCTCTTTTGCGGCTGATGTAAGCGATCGTAGGCATTGGCCGCAAATGCGATCGCAAAGAAGTCTTCAGGAAATTCCACCAGCAAGCGATCAACCAGAGGTGTTATCAATTCCGCCCGGTCTCCTCGAGAAAAATGAAGGTTGATCCGCGTCACTGCCGACAACCGGTTGTGCGGGTGCGCCCGATCAAACGCATCCAGTAGAAATAATGCTGAGTCATATTTCTGCATTCTTCCCAGCCGCGCCGCCTGCTCAAAAAGCGTGGGGTGGTATGTCGAATCCGGTAGTGAGATGACTTGCACATTATAGGACCAGATAGTGGGCTCAATCATACTGGGCAGAAACCGCGTTTCGGGGTAGTCTTTACGAATTTCCTGCCAGTCGGCCGTATTCGATATAATGTGGGTGGGATGGAAACGCTCAAAAAATGTCGGGTCAGGGCGCACCGTCCCCAGATAATTGAACACCCCGTTGAGTCTGCTGTCGATTGTCAGCGCCGGCGCATACGAGCCGGTGACCACCGCATCCGGTGAAAGAATCTCCGATGTCTCCCGGTTCAGCGTTTTAAGATCGTACGTGGCGTGCGTCAGGGCCGCGGCAATATCGCGCCCGTTGCTCGCCAGATAGATCGCGCCGACCAGAACAATAATCGTCTTCCCCAACCAGAATGGAATCCTTGTAGATTTCCGCCGTGCTCCCCATAGAATCAATCCGGTGACCAGCACGGAAAACGCCACGCACCAGGGGAGAATCGTTTTGAATCCGATAAACACCCGGGTCACGGCGGCGACATACGAAATGATCTGGGTGCACAGGAACATTGAGGCCAAAAGGATCACGCCCAAAGTCAGCCAACGGGGTCGCGCCACAATCAGCCAGCGGGTCTTCCAATAATCAATCAATGAAACGCCCAGCGTAACCGCCGGAAGCATACCTACTGTTAGATATCGGAGGGGGCGAAATTCAAACGGAAGAAAGACGGCCATGGTGATGCACAGCCAGATCAGCGAAAAAACGACCGGCGTATCTTCCCGCGCCAGCGCTTTGAGATTGCGCGTGGCCAGCCAGAATATCGTTCCGATACAAGCCACTACAATTGCGCCGATCCCGAACAGATTCAGCCCGGATTCACTTCCGAAACTGACAAACAGCCCTACCGGTCCCAGCCATTGTGACAGAAATGGAGAAAAGTGCAACAGGTTGGCCGTATCGGAGTGATACCGCCACAGAATTTCCCAATTCCCGCCCATGCACAGCGCCAGATACGCGCCGGCGCCGACGGCTATCCCGCCGATGGTCATCAGTGTCGGCCGATAAGATATCCGGTGCGAGACAATCATCGGTGTGAGAACAACCGGCACAACAACGAGAATACCAAAAAGTTTGCCGCAGAGAGCGGCGGCGGCGATGGCCACGCCGGTCAGGAACTGTCCCCGCCGGGCCCCGCCTAGACGACTGTGTATATAAAATGTGAGGCCGGAGAGAAATATCAGTCCATTCTCCAAATAAGGCATCCGACCATATATCATTAGTACACCGTTGGCGAGAAGCAAGAGGGCCGCAACCGTTACCCTTGAACCGCTCCAGAATCGCTTCAGCCCCAACAGCCAGAACAACATCCCGCCCAGGCAAAGCAGGAGCGACGCTACATTCGCAGTCACGCGCGAAACACCCGCGATGGCGAATACCCCCCGTGCCATGCCGGTCATCGCCGTGTACTTCAAAGGGGCAAACCGCTCGTAGTCGTGCTGGTCGTTGGGGAACAAGGTCGCTTCCCGCGCATGCCAGGTATAGAGATACGGATCGGTCAGAACCGACTGACCGTATGGCGCGAGCATGGTCGGCGGATCGGCGTCAAGATGGACAAAGCGAAGGGCGAGAAGACCAATTATCGACAGCAGGACAGTAATGGCGACCGCTTTGCGCATGATTGTGCAGTATAGAATAGACCTGGAACACGGTCAATCTTTGTCATTACGGTTGCTTTGGACGTCTGATCTGTCCGTCAGTTCCCGGTCCGTCGCCGGTAGGCGCTTCTACTCACTATCCCGATTTCCTGGCACTGCCCATATCCGTTGTGCCCGTCTGTACTTGCGGCAGACAGCTACTTCCAATATGTTGGTCGACCCCTAACACCTTGTCACACAAGGCGATTATTGTGGTGATTAGGACAACTTTCTCCCGAAATCCTTGTTGAATGACTACGGAACCATTATAATAGTATCTTATATCAGGCGGCCATATACCGCCTGGGAATGGGAAAGTAGATTTGTTTACAAAAGTTCTGATAGCCAATCGCGGCGAAATCGCCCTCCGCATCATCCGGGCCTGCCGTGAATTGGGACTCAAAACCGTGGCCGTCTATTCCGAGGCCGACCGGGATGCCCTCCATGTCCGCTTTGCCGACGAGGATATCTGCATCGGCCCGGCATCGGCCAGCCAGTCGTACCTCGATTTCAAGCGGATTATTTCCGCCGCCGAGATAAGCAACGCCGGGGCGATACATCCGGGGTATGGGTTCCTGGCCGAAAACGCCGATTTTGCCGAAATCTGCGAGTCCTGTAACATCACATTTATAGGACCCAAGCCTCAGCAGATCCGCCAGATGGGGGACAAGGCGATGGCCAAGTCGCTCATGAAAGCGGCCGGGGTGCCGGTTATCCCCGGTTCCGAAGGTATTGTCGGATCGTTTGAAGAAGCGGCCGAAATTGCGAAGACCATTGGGTATCCGGTTATCCTCAAGGCGGTTGCCGGCGGCGGCGGCAAGGGGATGC
>JACRAV010000441.1 GCA_016213305.1 Candidatus Zixiibacteriota bacterium
TCAATGAGACCGCCGATACGGGCGCGGGTGGAGATGATTCCCTGTCGTTTGTTGTCGGCAAACCGTTTTCGATCGACCTCGTTGGGATAGTCGAGCAATAGCGCCTTGTAGTATTTGCTGGAGCGAATCTTGATTTGCACCACCTGGTACCGTCCTTCGGGAGTGGCGCCGTCCCCGGCCAGAAGTTTCTGGTGGGCGGAGTTATACCCCAGCTCGCAGTTGTATGATTTGATCAGGCGGCCGGATTTGACCAGATATGTCTTGTGCGCCGACTTGTCAACAATCACCGCATATCCATCCGTGGCGCGGGAACGGTCGAGCGTTTCGTTTACCCAGCTCTGCCAGATGCCGAGCCGCCGGGCGTCGGCGTCGGCGAAATCGGCAAACAGAACCGACAACTGTCGAAGGGTTTCATTCCCTTTGGTGATGGCGGTCAGAGCTTCGTCGTATTCGCCACGGAGGTGCAGACTCCGGGCCACCTGCAACTGGAGTTCGGCGGCGTTGGCGAACCGTTCGAGCTTGTAGCGGGCCAGCGAGCCGTTGACCGATTCCGTCCAGTTGCCTATCTGTTTTTCCAGATCATCCATTCCCGTTCTGGTCTTGAACGAGACGCGGTCAACCGAGTCTTTGGCTTTGGCAATGGCTTCCTGACTGGCGAGGACGGCGAGGGCCAGGATTGAATCGGCGGCCTTGTAATCGCGAAGCGGGCCGAGGCGGCCGTTCTGTCGGGCGATCTCCAGCCAGCCGGATTGAACCAGCGCTTCGGCTTTGCGGTAAGTCGGTTCGGCGTAGCGAATTGCTCCCGCCCGGGCGGCATCGGCCAGCCGCGCCTTTGCGTTGTCAAGCGACGGCGTCGGCGGCTTGTCACAGCCGGAGAACAGAGACACCAGCACTAGTGCGGACAGGGCCGGCATCAGAGAATTAAAAGGTCGTGATCGTTTCACCATAGCTCAATCCAATTTATACAAAGAAACAGCGGGGGACCTCAAAAACTTGGGGTCTCCCCGCTATATCGGCATATGAAAAGGTCCGATAACCCTTTCGCAATTACTTCGCTGAACCGGCGCGCTTCTTGGCGGTGGCGGCGGCGATCTCACCCATCAATGACTGGGCCTTCGTGATCACGGCTTCAACTTTGCCCTTGGCAACCATATACTTGCCGCCGTCAAAGTCGGCCTTGGCATCGCCGAACTGGGTACCGACACCGGCGAGATCATTTTTGATCAGTTCGATATCGGCCTTGTTCCCCTTGCCCACCGGAGCTTTGGCAATGGCGGCATTGGCGGAATCAAGCACGGCCTGGGCCTGAGTCAACAACTCCATGACCTGGGCTTTCACTTTTTCCTTTTCGGTCGCCGCGGTGCCGGCCGCCTGCTTCAGAAGAGCATCGGCTCGGACATACATGTCCTTCGAGGCGGTGTAACTGCGGAACAGAGCGAACTTGCCGTCCTGTTCGGTCTTGGCCGCAGTGGCGGCGTTAAGCGTGTCCTGAGCCATCCGCAAAGCATCGGGAGCGTATGTCTCTGCTTCGGCTTGCTGGGCGGCTTGCAGTGAGGCCTGCGCGGCCGCCATTTCAGCCTCGGGAGCCTTGCTACAACCGGCGAAAATCGCCAGTAGCGCAAAGACCGCCAGAATCGCTGAAATCTTTTTCATTGTCGTTTTCCTTTCGAGTTGGGTGAATGGCTATGGGCCGATATCCACCCGGTTATGGTATGAGGTCTCTGTTCTGTCTCTCAAACTCACGTTTTTTCGTTCATTCCCATGCGAAACCGGCCCGCCCGATATTACATCGGATATAGACTGGAATTCCCATTTTGGGAGCCGGAAATAACCGTTTGACGAGACGGATTGTCAAGGTTTTTTTAGGTAATGGCGTTTTCAGGCAGATTCGAGCATTACCGGGAACATCGCCACGCAACCCATTGAAACACAGGTCGTTACGTTGATTCGCGCGCCCGGCGGGAGGCCGCCGAGCATCTACAAAACCATGGAGTCTTTAATCCGGATCGATGGTCACCGTGTCGGGCAGTTCATTGGTATCGTCCTGCTCCCTCGGAAAATGACGCGCGAGTTCAGTTCCGATCGCGTTAACCGCCGCAATGATACCTTCAACGTGTTTGCCGCTCTTCATGGCGTCGCTGATCAACCGGTGGGGATTATCCCAGTAATCGGTCGCGAGTTTGGTCGCAATTCCGGTGTCGGCGAGAACCGCCGCCTGACCTTCTTCGAGCGAAATGAAGATTAGGACGCCGGTCTTTCCTTTGGTCGGGGTTAGCCGCTGGAAATGCTCGAGCGCATGTTTCCAGACCGCCTTGCGCCTGCGTTCCGGCCGCTGATAAACCGGTTTTGCGGTAACGTAGGCCAGCGCAAATCCGATGATACCCCAGAGCAACCCCTGAGAGTAATTGTAATACACCCCCCAGTCGTTCTGACGAGTGAACCAGAGCGATATGAGCATGGCCACCGCACCCATCACCGACGCGACCTCGATCCGTTCCCATAGCCACCGCCGGGACCTTGGAGTAATGGTAACCGCCAGTTCGCCGCAGGTGGCGGATTCCGCTTTCCGCACCGCCTCTTCGATCGCTTTGAGATCGATTGATGAAAAATATTTGTCAACCAGTGTGGGCATGTTCACTCCTTACCATCCCCCCGAGGCACCGCCGCCACCGGACGATCCGCCGCCGAATGAAAAACCGCCGCCCCCGCCGCCGCCGCTACTGAAACCACCCGCTCCGCCGAAGCCGCCCATCCCGCCACCAGTCCACCAACCGCCCGACCCGTCCCGAAAAGCGTTTCGTCGCATGATCCGCATGATTATGCCAAGGAGTGGAAACAAGATGAAGAACAGGAGCGGGATCGGCGTTCCTTTCTTTCTGCGGCCCTCATCATCGGTCGCCGAGGGCGGATTATACTCGCCGCCAATCGCCGCGATGATGCCGTCGATGACGGCATTGACGCCGCCAAAGTAGTCACCCCGACGGAAATGGCCGGCCATCGGGGAATCACGCCTGACCAAACGACCGGATTCGGCGTCGGTCAGTTCGCCCTCGAGACCGTAACCGACCTCGACCCGCGCTTTGCGATCCTCGACCGCCACAATAAAAAGCACGCCGTTGTCCTTGGCCTGTCGTCCGATGCCCCATTTCTTGAAGACGTCGTACGCAAGATTATCTATGGACTGCCCGTCGAGCGACTTCACGATAAGCACCCCGATTTCATTGGATGATGCCTGGCGATAGTCCTGAATCTTCCGGCCAAGCCGCTCGATCTGGTCAGACGACAGCACTCCCGCCCGATCGGTAACCGGACCGGCATAGGTAGGGACTTCAAACGCCGGTGAAGGTCCAGCGCTAAAGAGCGCAAGAGTCAGCGCGCAGAAAAAGACGAAGCGCCGCAGAAAGACTCGGCTACTTGGTTTCAAAGGCGTCCTTCACACTGGGCGCTTTTTGGGCGCCGGGTTCGGCCGCAAAGTACTGTTTTTCATACGGAAAACCGAAAATGGCCCCGGCCGCCAAAGCCCGAAGACCCCGCTGACGGAAGACATTGTAGGTTCGCACCGCCTCATTGAAGGCCCGGCGTTCCTGTGTGATCCGGTTTTCGGTCCCTTCAAGCTGGGTCATCAGGTCCTGATACACCTGCTCGCCCTTGATTTCTGGGTACCGTTCGACCACCACGTTGATGAACGAGTTCAATTGCTTCGAGAGTTGGTTGGCGACGGAATCGAGCAGTCCGGGGTTCTGCTTGAGCAGGGCGGTATCCAGCGCCCCCTTCATATCGATCACCCTCTGGCGCATGGAGATAACCTCGGTCAGGGTTTCCTGCTGACGTTTCATGAAGTTGTCCACGCTGGCCACCAGGTTGGGGACCAGATCGAACCGCCGCTGATATACGTTCTGGACCTGCGCCCATTGGGCGTCAACCGCCTGGCTCCGGTCAATCAGCCCGCCGCGGCCCGTCCAGATCATCATGACTGCTATCACCACCAACCCGATTATAACGGCCAATATTGAGCCATATACTTTCACGCCTCGCTCCTTTCCAAAATTGCTTTCTTCACTTCCTCCATATACTCACGAAAGCGCCGCGTATTCAAGTCAAAAGATTTGTGAGTGCCGGGCCCGGAGAGGGCCTGCGCCTGCCGCCGGGTCGATGACCCGTGAATGCTCTTGATTAGCCCAGGAGATCGTTGGCCGATCAGTGCCGGCCGCTGTGATGCTTCATGTGGTCGATATGTTCGGTTGACACACCGTACCGTTTGGCCAGACTCTCCGCGATCCCCAGCAGGCGTTCGTGCGTTCCTTCGCCGATATGTGCTTCCGCCTCGTTGAACTGGGCCATCAGGACTTGTTCGTCATCAGGCGACATAAAGCGGTCGGCCATGGGAAACAGGATGTGATCTTCCTTGTGAATATGCTGTTTCAGCAGTTCGGCGTATCCGAGGGCGTGGCGGGAAAATTCGGTAATCGCCTGAGAATCACCGGTTGTTGATTTCTCCAGGTGCTCCACCATACCCCTGACAAACGCCCGGCCGTATTCGTGCTCGATGAGCATGACCCCAATTGGTCCCCCCTGTCGGGGCATCCCTTTCGCCTCCATCGCCGGAAACAGCCGGTCTTCTTCTTTGGCGTGGTGGCAACCATCGGCAAAATTGCGAATGAAATCTATCGCTTGTTCGGCCGCGATTTTGTCCAGCTTGCCGTTCTTGCGCGTCTCTTCGACGATTCGCTCAAGACAGGCGATGACGGTTTCAATAACCCGGTGTTCGGCGCTCAGTATGCGGGTCGGCTCCATATCGTTCTCCTTCTTTCAAATGACCAATTCAATCAATTCGAATAAAGAGTAAATTAGTCTTCGGCGCCTTGACCTGAGTCAAGAATTGCTCAAAAGGCGGAGGATGAGGCGGAACTATATACTCCGCAACAGTCAGATTGACTTGAACTGTCCCAACACGCCGAGCACCTGATCGATATCTTCGGCGGTGTGGGCGGCGCTCACCTGGAACCGTACCAGCTGGTCCCCCTTGGGCACGATCGGGTAGTTCAGGCCGGTTGCCAGAATGTCGTGATCGAGCAAAAACTTCACCAGCGCCGAGGTTTTCTCCGTGTCGCGCACAAAGAGCGGGACCACCGGATGCTCCGACGCGATGGACTCGTAGCCAAGATCAACCAAACCCTTTTTGAAACGGGTGGTCATGGTCCGAAGGTGGCCGAGCAGGTGCGCACCGCGATCGCTTTGCACAAGCTCCAGCGATTTCAGCGCCGCCGCCGCCTCGGACGGGGTGATTGGATTGGTATAGATATACAGCGGATTCTTTTCGCGCAGGAAGGCGATCAGCGGGTTGGATGAAACGATATACCCGCCGTTGACGCCGAACGCCTTGCCCAGCGTGCCGACCAGAATATCGGAGGTCTCGGCCTTGCAGTATTCCTCGGTGCCCCGACCAGTGGCGCCGAACGCCCCCACGCCGTGGGAGTCGTCCACCATCAGCACGATATTTCTCGGAAAATGGGCGTCGTACCGGCGCACGATCTCGCTGATCTCGGCCAGCGGCGCTACCGCCCCGCGCATGCTGAAGATACCGTCGGTGATGACGATCAGTCCCTGCGCCTGGCCGATGCACTCCTTGATCTGACTTTCGAGCGCGGCAACGTTCAGGTGCGGATAGACCTTTTTGATTTTCGGCTGGGCCAGACGGATGCCGTTGATGATGCAATTGTGATTGAGTTCATCGGAGATGATTCCGGTTTCAGGCGTGGTCAGCGAGAGAATCACCCCCACTACCGAGGTGTAGGCCGCGCTGGTGATCATACAGGCCTCGCGCCGATGAAACGCCGCCAGTTGCTTCTCCAGCTCGACATGCGGCTGATAGGTGCCGCTGATAAACCGCACCGCCCCCGGCCCGACGCCGTACTTCTGCGCGGCGGCTTCTTCGGCGTGAATCAATTCGGTGGTAAGTGACAGACCCAGATAGGAGTTCGAATTCATGCGAATGAACTGCCGGTCGCCGAACCCCTCAAGACAGAACCGCGGTCCTTTGGTGCCGGAGGCGGGAACGATGCGCGTGACGATCTTTTCGTGGCCTTTGGCGGTTCCGGCAGCTTCGATGGAAACCACTTCCTGTCGGAGCAATTCTCCAAGTCTATTAAGAGGCATCGGTGTTCCTTATGGTTCTCAGCGCGCTTTTTGTTCCTGCGGCAGGCCGATCCGCTCGGAAATGCGGGCGATCATGTCTTTGGTCATCGCTTCCAGCGTGTACTTCGGTTTCCACCCCCACTCGCGGCGGGCCGCGGAATCGTCGAGATTGTCCGGCCAGGAATCGGCGATCCCCTGCCGGACCGGATCGACACTGTATTCCATCCCGAATTGCGGGAGATGTTTTTGTATCTCGCGACCCAGTTGGGCGGGGGTGAAACTCATGGCCGTTACGTTGAAAGCGTTGCGATGCACCAGCCGATTCCCGTCGGCTTCCATCAGTTCGACCATGGCCCGCAGGGCATCGGGCATGTACATCATGTCAAGCGAGGTGTTCTCCCGAAGGTAACAGGTGTAGTGCTTGTGCTTGACCGCTTCATAGAAGATCTCGACCGCGTAGTCGGTGGTGCCGCCGCCCGGCTCGGTCTGGTACGAGATCAGGCCGGGGAAGCGAAGTCCGCGCGTGTCGACCGCGAACTTCTTGAAATAATAATCGCATAGCAATTCGCCGGTAACCTTGGTAATGCCGTACATGGTGTCGGGACGCTGGATCGTGTCCTGAGGCGTATCGACTTTGGGAGTGGTCGGACCGAAGGCGCCGATCGAGCTGGGGAAAAAGAGCGCACATTTGTACTGCCGGGCGGCTTCGAGAATATGATACAACCCGTTGACATTGATCTGCCAGGCAGTGTTGGGTTTCATCTCCGAGACCGCCGACAGGAGAGCGCCCAAGTGATAAATGGTGCCGATATCGAACCGTTGCATGACGCGGGTGATATGGTTCGGGTCGGTGCAGTCCAGAAACTCGAACGGGCCGGAGTCGCGCAGGGCCGGTTCGCTGGGCATCCGTATATCGGTGGCAATGATATCGCGGTCTTTGTAGTGATTACGAAGCGCCATGGTCAACTCGGAACCGATCTGTCCGAGCGCGCCGGTGATGAGGATCTTTTTCATATACAGCCGTTCCGTCCTATATCGTCAAACGTACCTTAATGGCGATAATCTTACGCGGATTAAAGCAGAAATCGGGCGGTGGCACAAGAGGATTTTGGAGGAGGCCCTGCGAGGGGGATTATTCAAGACGACACAGGTTGCCGAAGGCCGAGAATGCTCCAGAAGCGCGGATCTTCCCGAAGACTCGGCCAGTACGGGATCTCGGCTACCAGTGCGGGCGAGAACCAGCTGGCGCCGGAACGCTCCGCGGCCAGACAGTCAAGCGCCTTGTCGGTTTCGCCCAGCCGGGCGTAAATGTCGACCAGGTACAAGAGACAGATGCCCCGACCCAGAGGGTCATGCGTAAAGACTTTGGTCGACTTCACGGCATCGGCGCGCCGGCGCGCCTGATCCGCCATTCCGAGATCAAGATAGGCGGTCGCCAGCATACACAGGATGAACGCATGATCCTTGTTGTTTAACAGTCGTGACTCGGCAACCGAAATGGTCGCTTCTGCGTACGCCCGGACCATGTCGTTTCGTCCCGCCAAACGGGAAAGCACCAGCCTCAGTTGGAGAAATTGAAGCGTATCAATACCCTGATAAGTCAGATCGAGGTTATCCAATGCCTTCTGCGGATCGGCGTCGTGCCAGTACAGATATATCAGAATATCGGGGTAGTTCTGGCCGGCTGTGACCGGAGAGAACTTTTGTTTCATTTGAGCGATGATTTTGGCGCCGGCGCGAAACGAACCTTCTTTACACGCCATCGCATGGGCGAGATTTTTGAGACCGAACACGCCCTCGGGATTCAGCCCGACCGCCCGCTCGGCCAGCGCGACTGCCTCGTCATACCGGCCGGTGAGCATATAGGTCTGGGACTGATTGATCATATTCAGCTGATTGCGCGGATTGAGACGAATCGCCAGATCGACCCGCCGAATCGATTCCTCAAATTTCCCCTGCCGGCGTTCCACCATGCCGATGGCCGAAATCACCTCGGCGTCGTTGGGGCGAATCGCCATCGCCCGGTCCAAATGCTTCAGGGCCTCGTCATAATCGAGGTGACCCCAGTAATGGTAGAATCCCATCGCCACGTGGGCCTCAAACAGATTGGGCGCGATTGTGAAGGCCCGCTCGATCAAGCTCTTTGCTTCGACCAGATGTTGCCCTGATCGCTCCGACAGAAAATAGGTGGCCGTCTCGCACCAACCGAGCACGGCGCACGCGATCGCGAAATTCGGATCCAGTTCCAGCGCCTGCCGCAATAATTCCGCCGCCTTGCGAAGAGAGGCGGTGTCCACCGTGGCGGGGAAATACTCGCGGGCGCGAAGGTACAGGTCGTAGGCATCCATATTGGTGGTGGCCCCACCCGAGGAATCGGCGGCCCGCGAGGTCGTCAGCGTCACCCCCATCGCCTTGGCCACCTGGTCGGCGATTTCGGACTGAATGGCGAATATCTGTTCGAGCACCCGGTCGTACGTTTCGGCCCAGAGATACGTTTCGTCCTGCACTTTGGTCAGCTTGGCGTTGATCCGCAGACGCACCGGTTGCGATGATTCATCCCAGCGGATACTTCCCTGCAGAAGATACCCGCACCCAAGTTCCTGCCCGATTTCGCGCGGCCGCTTGGTCGATTTCTTGTACTGTGCGGCGCTCGACTGCGAAATGACGCCGATCTCCTTGAGGCGGGCCAGACGGGCGATCACCTCATCGGTGATTCCGTCGGCAAAGTACTCCCGCTCGTTGGAGCCGGTATTGTCGAACGGCAGAACCGCAAGAATCGGTTTGCTGGAGGGCATGGCCGGCACCGATGGCGACGAGGTTTCCGCCTGCACCCGTTTCAGATCGGCGACAAGATCCGCCGCGGTCTGATACCGGGTCGCCGGGTCCTTCTGCAAGGCCTTGTCCATCACCTGCTGGAGAACGGGCGGGACATTCGCCTTGTACCGGGCCAACGGCTCGGCCGTATCGGCGCTGATCGCGTTCATGGTGGAGGCGTCGCTATCGCGCTTGAACGGCACGCGGCCGGTGATCAACTCATATAGCACGACGCCGAACGAAAACAGATCGGAGCGGGCATCGATCGCCTGCCCGCGCACCTGTTCCGGAGACATATAGGCAACTGTGCCCAATGTCGAACCGTCACGCGTCAATTTCTCACTGCCTCGCACCGCCGCGAGACCGAAATCAAGAATCCGGGCGCGGCCGTCGCCGCCGACAATGATGTTGGCCGACTTTATGTCCCGGTGGATAATCCCCTGATCGTGCGCCCGGCGGAGTCCCTCGCCAATCTGCACAGCCAGCGCCAGAATCTGGGGAATCTGCAGGGGGGCATCCTGGACATGAGTGTGAATGGACTTCCCTTCGACATACTCCATGGCGAAATAGGGCCGACCGTTGAACTCGCCGACCTCGTAGATGGTGATGATGTTCGGGTGATTGAGTTTGGCGGCGGCACGGGCTTCGCGCAGGAAGCGATTCTTCAGATCTGGATCATTGGAGTATTGACTGGGGAGAAATTTCAGGGCCACCTGGCGGTCGAGCTGGGTGTCATCGGCCAGATATACCTCGCCCATCCCCCCGGCTCCGATCCGGCGGGTGAGACGAAAGTGCGACACCATCGTCCCCTCGACCAGCGCGACAAAGGTCTGGGTGTGGTCGGGTTCGTTCGGGTAGCTGTTCAAAGTCTCAGTCCAATCTCCATGAAGACTAATATGCTCCACGAAGCCGCTCAAGGCAAGAGGGAGTTGCGCCATTGCTCGCCTCGTCGCCTCACTTTCGAATCGTGCCCTCCCGTTCGACCGGCTACTGCCCCCTTGCCAATGTCGAGGGAATAACCGATATTGTTCGCGA
>JACRAV010000045.1 GCA_016213305.1 Candidatus Zixiibacteriota bacterium
CGAGATGGTGAACGCCTCCATGAAGGAAGTCATAGTCGGAATTGTGCTGGCGTATGAGTTCGAGATGCGCCTGTGCGAGTTCGGCAAGCCGGGAGTGCGCGAGCGGAAATGGCACCACGCGACCTTGACCCAGTTCGTCTCGCCGATCGTGGCCGGCAAACTGCTGGGGCTGTCGGTGGACAAGATGGTCAACGCGATTGGAATCAGCGGATGCCACAGCCATACCATCGGTTGCCCGACCGCCGGAAAACTGACCATGATGAAGAACACGGTTGACCCGATGGCCACGCAGGCCGGCGTAATTGCCGCGCTCATGGCGGACAAAGGGTACTCCGGCACCGAGGCGGTGTTTGAAGGGAAAGAGGGGCTGATGGACGTGTTCGGGCCATCGTGGGATACCGACAAACTACTTGGGAATCTGGGAGGAAAGTTCAAGATACTCGAATGCAGTATGAAAGCATTCCCGACCGAGGCGCTCACTCATACGCACATCACGGCCACGCTCAAAGTTGTAAAGGATCATGACATCAAACCGGAGGATATCGAGCGGGTCACGGTGACCACCATCGCCCGCGCCTGCGACATCTTATTTGATCCGCACAAATATCGCCCCGAATCACGCGAGACGGCCGATCATTCGCTTCCTTATTGCATCGCGGCGGCCATTGTTGACAGGCAAATCACGACGCAGACTTTCTCCGACGAGAAACTCAAAGACCCGCGCATCTGGCAGGTGATCGACAAGATCAAGGGGGAGGCCTCGATAGAATTCGAGAACATGTTCCCCGCCAAACAACCCTCGCGGGTGACTATCCGAACGGTCAAAGGCAAGGAATACTCGGCCTATCTTGAGTATCCGAAAGGCGACCCGAGGGAACCGATGACTGAGGATGATCTGAAAACAAAGTTCAACGCTCTCGCCACCGGACTGCTTGCGCCGGAGCGACAGGAGAAAGTCCGGAAGATGATCTTCTCGTGCGAGAATATGTCGGCCCGGGATTTTATGAAGGAGCTGGTAGTCTAGGAGAGTTGTCGGGTAGCTCGTTCGCCTGTCGGCGGACTCGCAACCCGACCTACAAGACTAAGGCGTTACGAGCGCCTGATTGCCAGCGGTCGGGCCGGGTCGGTCATGGCATCGATCCGCGCCGCATGCCCCGTCTTGCGCGCGACTTCTTCATCGCTCACCAGCTGGACATCGACAATCTTCTTCACGCGGAAGCCGGTCCGCTGGTAATTGATCTCCGAAAGCGAACTGTTCCAGCCGTCGAGCCAGAACTCCAAAAGCCGGCGCTGGTCCGTGCTGCCCCGGAATTGAACGATCAGGTCGATATCGCTGTGAGGGCCGGCGGTGGCATTCTTGGTTGAGCCGTACACCCAGCAGGCGGCCACTCCGAAACGCGCCAGATCAAGCTCCGACGCAATCTTCTCCGCCATCTGCAGGCGCCATTTCCAGTCGGCCTCCCGCACATCGGTTTTAGGGCGGGAGCCGAAGGCGGCGGCGCGCCGTTCCACTTCGGGTTTGTCCAGATACGCCAGGGCGGTGTCGGAATCGGCGTTCATCACCACCTGCAATATCATCCCGTCCGTCGCCTGACGCACATCGATCACCCGCACCGTATCGGACAGGTGGGCGAACTCGGGCGCAAAATCGGCCAGCTTGTTCGACGACTGCGTAAGAAACGCCTCATTGAATACGACCCCCTCGTCATCAGGATACAGCGGCAGGTAGCGAATACCCGATTCCACCAGATCCTGGAAGAAGTGGGTGCCGAACGACAGGTCGGGAATATAGCTTCCCTTTTTGCGGGCGATCTCGATCAACATGGCGGTGTTGTGAATGTCGGAATAGGTGAAACTGACACCCAACCGAATATCACCGCGGCTACCCCACCGGCCGGGACCCATGAGAATGAACTGGCGATGGGGAAGGGCTTGATTAAGCCGCCCGACCGCTCGTCCAACCGCCGTCAACGTGGCGTGATCGGAGATATTGGCGTATCGATCCGGATCGACATACACGATGAACGGGATGTCCGGTAAAAGGCCGTTGGAAACAAATCGTCGGGCCGAGAAAATCTGGCGCGCGGCTGGAATGTCGTGCGGGATGGGGGTGGCGAGCGAGTCGCCGCCATAGCTCTGAGGGCGGCACTGGAGCAGATAGAAGGCCTTGCCGCTATAAGCAAATTCGATATCCACCGGCGTGCCGAGCGTCTTTTCGAGCAGTTGCAGAATCGCCTGGACCTGTTTGAGGAACGGCGTTTTGGTCACCAGACCTTCGAAGGTCACCACTCCGTCGTCTTTGGAAAAATCAATTCCCATTTTCCCCGGCGGCAGAAGTCGCCCGTCGCGGTAGAGCGAAACAATTTCTTCGATCGCCGGAACCTGCTCGCCGACATCACGAAGGAACTGATCGATCGGCAGAGTTTCGAAGCGGTTGGCCTCAAGATTGATGACATCGATAAAGTGCGGCGAATACCGGGCGGCATCTTCGGGGGTGACGTTGGCGCGTAGCGCCGGCTGTCCGGGGGCGATCAGCACCGGGTAATCATCGGCGACACGATCGACCGCGCGCGTACCCAGTCCCATAACCATTCTCAGCAGACCATCGCTTCTTGCAATTCGCGGCGACCATCGGAATTCATTCCGACTGAAAGCAACCCCCGCGTATGGGGGCAAAAAGTATTTGCCGATCTGCTGACCCACCACCGCCTGGACCATGATCCCCATTTCTTCCTTGTAATCGAGCAGGCCGCGCTCAACGCGGTATTCGATCGGATCGGGGGAGAATGTGGAGGCATAGACTTCCGCGACGGCATCGAGTAGCGCCTTGAGCCGGTCCGCCTTGGTCCCCTGATTGGCCAGAAACAAACTCTTATATTTGCCCGAAAAGGCGGTGCCGATCTGGTCTTCGAGCAAGCTGGAACTTCGCACAATCAACGGACGGGTGCCGAAATCATCGAGCGCCACCGCCAGACCGCGGACCATATCGGGCGGGAACTGGGCGTTCTTGAATATCTGAACCAGATGCGGGTATTCGAGCCGTACCTGATGAATGTCCTTGTATTTTTGTTCTATGATGTCGTCCAGATCGTTGTAGTGCATGAAGTACATGGCCAGATCGGACGACAGGTGCCAGGTACGCGGCGTTTTGACTGGCGCCAACAGCGAAATCTCATGCCCTTGCTTCTTGAGGATCTGTTTGGCGAGATAGATGCCGGCGCTCTTGCCTCCCAATCGACCATGCGAGTCGGCGCTGAAAATGACATACTTCAGTAGATTGTACAGGTCGGCGACATCGATATACTGCTTGGCAATCTGGATGTACGACAACCGGTCGGACAAAAGCCGTCGAATGACCGCGATCTGCAAACCGCGACGACTGGGCGAGGTGATCGCCGGTTCGTGGACAGTCAGATGGTGGTAACGCCGGATTGCCTCGGCCACGTCCCCAAGAGGAAGCGAGCGGTTGACCGTCTGGGTCAGATTTCCCAGCCGGATTTCGCGAATCCAGCGGCGGATCTGGTCCAGAATCTGTTCGTTGGACAGATTCTGGGAGGCGATGCGGAATACCTCCTCGCTCAGCGTGAGAGACATCCTCACCACCGGCAGAGGGACCGGGCTGTTGCCGCCGTCCGCCAGCAGTTCCTGACCATACTCCTGAGTCGAATGTCTGGTACCGAGAAGCTCGGTGGCCTCTTTGACCCCGGTCCACGAAAGGTAGCTGAGCATCTTGCGGGCGATATTGGAATAGAGCGAGAAATCGGTCTGGCGGAGCATGTCCAGCACCGCCATCCAGTCGGAGCGGGTATGGGACTCTGCGCTGGTCCGAGCTGACGGTGAGCCGATCTGCCGGCCGGGTTTGTCTTCAGGGGTGCTCATATATCTCTGTAATATCGGCAAATGCAGTTTGGTTGCAAACTAATTGTAGGGCAGATTTGTCTTCAAATCTGCCGGACACCTTAGTGGCCAAGTGATGAGAAGGTTTCAGGTGAGGGCACCTGACTCCACAAACCGCCGAACTCGCAAATTGCGTGGTGTCAGGTGTCCCCACCTGACACTCTTTAAATCGTCGATCAAGTCGGATGGCGGGAGCGCAGGGCTCCCGCCCTACAATCTATCGCGCAATGGAACTATTCAGGTGATGGCACCTGACTCCACAAACCCCCGAACTCGCAAATTACGTGGTGTCAGGTGTCCCCACCTGACACTCTTTAAATCGTCGATCAAGTCGGATGGCGGGAGCGCAGGGCTCCCGCCACAATCTATCGCGCAATGAAAAGATGGCGCGGTCGATGACGGCCCCCCACTACTGACGCCAAAACGCAAACCGCCGCGGTCGCGGCAGGCGTGAATTCGTCGAACGAGGGAACCGATTAGCGAGCATCAGTTGCAGGGAGCCGGTGGGACAAAGCTGATAAAGAGATTGTCAATCAGCGCGGTCAAATCAGAAATATCAATTCTCCCTGCGTAGTCGCCGTCGACATTCGCTTCGGCGGGGCAGGTCAATGGCCTGAAGGTGATAAATAGGTGGTCTATCAACGCCGACAGGTCGGAAATGTCAACGCCGTCCGGCTGGACGCAATCGACATTGCCAGCCCTGCCGAGGCAGAAGCAGGCGTCGCCCTGCCCGTCGCCATTAGAGTCGAGTTGATCCGAGTTAAAAACTGACGGGCAGTTATCGCGGGCGTCCTCGTGCCCGTCCTGGTCGGAGTCGATGCCTTCCGTCCATCGGACAATATAGGCCGCCGGTTTGTTAGCC
>JACRAV010000438.1 GCA_016213305.1 Candidatus Zixiibacteriota bacterium
AGACCCGCGGGTTGGCGGAAATGACCCGGCTCGCACTGGCCATGGGTGCGCAGAGCGCCACCTGTGCGGGACTATCGGGGTTGGGGGATCTGGTAACCACCTGTTCGTCGCGGCACAGCCGGAACCGGTATGTGGGCGAGCAGATCGGCCGGGGGAGGGTGTTGCCGGAAATTCTGGAATCGATGTCGATGATCGCCGAGGGGGTTGACACAACCCGTTCGGGATGGGAACTTGGACATCGGTACCGGGTGGAATTGCCGATTACCAACGAGGTGTATCAGGTGTTATTCGAACACAAATCTCCCAAAGCGGCGGTGGCCGATCTGATGGGGAGAACGCTCAAAAACGAAATCTGGCAGGAATCACGGGGATAAACAGGAGCTGGCCATGAAACGAGCCAACGATGAAGCGCGGTATTACTCCATCAGCGAGGTCTCAAAGATGACCGGGCTGGAAGCATACGTTCTTCGGTACTGGGAAAAGGAATTCCCCGTTTTGCGTCCGCGCAAGAATCGCGGCGGCAATCGGCTGTACACCTCGAACGATATCGAGCTGATCAACCGGATCAATCATCTCCGGACAAGGGAAAAACTGACCATCGCCGGGGCGCGGACCAAGCTGATGATGCGCCGTCCCAGCGAGGAGAAGACCGAAATGACCTCGCAGGCCCGGATGCTGACGGTCATTGGCCTGGTGCGCAAAGATATCGAGGACCTGCTCAAACTTTTCCCTTGAGTTCCGCCCCGATTGAGGTACATTTGTAACGGGCGCCCGAGGCCCTGATATGTCGGAGCGTAGCGCAGTTGGCTAGCGCACTCGCTTGGGGTGCGAGAGGTCGGCCGTTCGAATCGGCTCGCTCCGACCATTTTTTTCAGGTGAATTGGTATGGGAGAAGGCCACCAACAGACGAGCGATCTTCGATCCTTCTCAGCCCTTGTCCTCGTGCCGGCCTACAACGCCGGCCGGTATCTTCCCGATCTCATCCCCAGATTGCGCGCGTTTGTCTGCGACGAAAACCTGCTGGTCGTCAACGACGGTTCCGGCGACGACACCGAATCAATCCTGGACCAGTTGGGCGTCCGGCATTTGACGCATACCGTGAATCAGGGGAAAGGCGCGGCTCTCAAGACCGGCTTTGATTACGCGCTGAAAAACGGATACCGCTCGGTGCTGACCATTGACGCCGATCTGCAACATCTGCCCGAAGAAGTGCCCGGCTTTTTTGCCCGCGACGACGGCAACACGATTGTCATCGGAACGCGAACCATTCACCGGTCGATCATGCCGTTCGACCGCTGGCTGACCAACAACCTGACCTCGCTCATTATTTCCGTCTTTTCCACCCAGCGGGTGCGCGACAGCCAGTCGGGGTACCGGCTGATCCCGACCTCCGCCCTCCGGGCCATGAAACTCAGAACGGTCAATTACGATTTCGAGTCGGAGATGCTGTTCAAGTCGGGATGGCTGGGGATTTCGGTCGCCGAAGTGCCTATCGCCACCGTCTATGCCGGCTCGCACTCGTACATCAATCCGATGACCGACACCTTACGATTTATCCGGCAGATCTGGAAGCGGATCTGGGTCTGAGTCAAGTTCCTCTTGCCCTACCGCCCATCAGGGCCTACTATAGGACATGGCCGCAAAAATGCGAATCCTTCTTACCAACGACGACGGGTTTTTCTCGGCGGGCATTACCGCCCTGTTTCGTGAGTTGTCCCGCGTGCACGAGGTGTGCCTGGTCGCGCCCGACCGCGAGCAGTCGGCCAGCTCACATTCGCTGACAGTTAACCGGCCGCTCCGCATGCACCAGCTGGACCGTCGCAAGTTTGCAACCGACGGGACCCCCACCGATTGCGTTATGCTGGCCCTGCACGCCGTGTACAAGAAGAAACGACCGGATATGATTATCTCAGGGATCAATCACGGCGGAAATATGGCCGACGATGTCACCTATTCGGGAACCGTGGCCGCCGCGATTGAAGGAGCCATTCTGCGGATTCCGTCGATCGCCGTTTCGATGGCCAATTATGAGCCGGGGATGTCGATGCGTCTGGCGGCCAAATTCGTGGCCCGTTTTGTCAAGCTATACCCCCGGCTGGGGCTTGAAACTTCAACCTTCGTGAATATCAACCTGCCGCCGGATACAGGACGGCCGTACCGGTCGTTTGAGTTTACGGGGCAGGGGTTTCGCCAGTTCAAGGACGTGGTGACCCAGAAGAAGGACCCCAAAGGCAGGTCGTACTACTGGATCGGCGGTCGCCCGATCTGGACCTCGTCGCACGGGTCGGATTTCGACGCTGTCCGGCGGGGGGTGGTTTCCATCTGCCCCATGAAACTCGATTTCACCGATCATGTTGAGTTGAGGCGCCTTAGGGAAAATGCGAAGAAGTTCGGCGGCCTTCGATAAGGTATTGACAGCCGCCCGAAATGGGGTATACTACCGGCGCTTTCGGGATTGTTATTTCGGGGCGTGGCGCAGTTGGTAGCGCGCTTGGTTCGGGACTAAGAGGTCGCTGGTTCAAATCCAGTCGCCCCGATAAAATTGTTGAACTGCTATTGCATGTAGTGCACCGCTGATTTTCCTCCGTGCTGTCCAACACAAGTTGCACGCAGGCGAAGACGATGGAAGGGAGAGGATGGCAACCAAACGCAAACCTATCATAGCTGTCATCGGGGCCGGCAAGTGCTCGAAGAAGCTTCGCGACATGGCCGGAGTCGTCGGGAAGTATATTGCCGAGCAGGGCGCGGTTCTTGTTTGCGGCGGAATGGGTGGGATTATGGAGGGGGCGGCACAGGGAGCCAAGGAAGCCGGTGGCACCACTATCGGGATTCTTCCGACTGAAAATCGGGCCGATGCCAACGCCTTTATTGATTTCGTGATCCCCACCGGGTTCGGCGAGGCCCGCAATATCATGGTGGTGCGCACGGCCGACGTGGTGGTGGCATTTCCCGGCAAGTATGGAACGCTCAGCGAAATGGCCTTCGCTCTACTGGCGGAAAAGCCGGTGATCTCGATCTCGGCCTGGAAACTGGGCGACGAAATCATTCAGATGGACGACCCGCTTGAGGCCGCCAAGAAAGCGGTACAGCTGGCCCTCACGCGAGTCTGATGCACAAAACCGCCCGCGTCACGGTCACCGGTGTCGTTCAGGGCGTGGGATACCGGTATTTTTGCTGTCGCAAAGCCGGGGAGTACCTGATCCGGGGATGGGTCAAAAATGAACGCAATGGTTCCGTGGTCGTTCTGGCGCAGGGTGAACCGGGTTCCCTCGAACAATTTATCAACGAACTGCGCGAGGGTCCGCCCGGTGCCGCCGTGCAAAAAGTGACCGTCGATTATGAACAGACGAACGACCAATTCAATTCCTTTGAGGTGAGGCGATTCTGACCGTATGGACGAACTGAAGAAGTATATTCGAAGCGTTCCTGATTTTCCCAAGCCGGGCATCCTCTTTTACGACATAACCACTCTGTTCCAGAATCCGGTGGGGTTTGACATGGCCCTCGATGCGATGCAGTCGTACGTGCATAAAAAAGGAGCGCAGAAGATTGTGGGGATCGAGGCCCGCGGCTTTATCCTCGGCGGAGCGCTGGCCGACCGTCTCGGGCTGGGTTTCATACCGGCCCGAAAACCGGGGAAACTGCCTTCGCAGACCATTCGCGAGGAGTATGCTCTGGA
>JACRAV010000044.1 GCA_016213305.1 Candidatus Zixiibacteriota bacterium
CCGACGAAGAGAACAATCGTCGCTCTCGACGTTGAAAGCGCTCTACAGCCTGCGTCGACGCCGCGTCGACGACGCCCTGAGCGGAGTCGAAGGGCGATTTTCTTCTACTCCGCCGCCGTTCGCTCACTGATTTACCCTGATATGATTCGCGAAAATCCATCCCCGGCGCCCGCGCCAGGCCTCGATACGATATATCCCCGGCTTCGAGATCGGCAGATTGAGGTCTCTCCCCGTTTGCTCGTGCATCGGCAGGCCGTTGTGCACCACCACCATTCTCGCCTTCGCGGGAAGAAGCGCGTGCAGGCGAAGGTCCGGCGTCAAGCGGATGCTCTCCCCCATGCCGGCGCGGGCCGTGCCGGATTGCGCCCAGAAATCAAAACCGTCCGTTTCTCCCCAGCGTAGATTCGCGCAATATGCCCGGCAATTGCGGAGCCCGTCGTACAATTGCGCCGAGGCGGTCGCAAAATCGCCTGCAAACGGCTGGTCCAAGATTATCGTCGAGCGAAGCGACTTGAAATGCACCTTGTACGGGAATATCCGCACGATAAACGGCCCCAGCGGTATCGGGAAGGCATGCGCGTCAACCGCCGCGATCCCCACACATTTCCCGTCGAGCGATAATTCATCCCATTTGGCGCGGACCCGGTCGGTCGGCGCCACCATCGACTTGCGCGGCGAAAAGGCCATGACCAGCTTGTTGTAGGGCGTCAAACGTTCCATCCACTCCGACATCTGGTTCCATATCTCAATCCCGTTGAATCCGACCGCATCCCAGTCTTTCCACGGATACGGCGGGTAATTGCGCATCCGGTTGCGAATTTCATCCGGGTGGGCGATTATCCCCAGCGCGCCGTCTTTTGCCGCCGCCGCGACATACTCTTTGGGCGTCATCGTATGCGGATAGACCGAGGGTGACCCGAAAATCAAATAGTGATGGATATCGGCGGTGTCGTTGTGCTCGTAGCCGATCACGACCAGCGTCTTGCCGTATATCCCCTCTTTCCCGGCCGCGCGATTGTTCAGGTTCATATGGTCGGTGACCATCATGAAGTCAAGCCCCGACTCCTGACCGATCGCGGCCAGCTGTTCGAGCGACACGGTGCCGTCCGACTCGGTCGTGTGCATATGAATCGCACCCGAATAATGATATTTTCCGGCGACTTCAATCATTCTGCACACTCAGCGTATGAGGGACTTTGCGAAATATGTACAACCCGACCAGCATGACACAACCCAGCGACAGCACACCCACCTTATACGGCAATTTGGCCGCGGCGTCCCCCGACAACGACAATGCCCCGGCCGCCCATTGCCCCAGCGTTCTTTGCGGCTGGAACAGATAAACGACGGTCGTCCAGACCAGCGGCCCGATCACCGCCGCCGCTCGTCCCGACAGCGAGAACAAACCAAAGAATCTTCCCAGTTCCTCGCGCGGAACCAGTTCCGCCAGCAGGGGTCGCGAGGTGGTCCAGAGTCCGCCGAGCAAAATGCCGACCACCGATCCGAGCACCCAGATCACCGTCATTGAATCGGTGAACACAAACAAAATAAGCGCGAGCACCCACCCGATCACATCCAGCATCATCAGGTTCTTAAGCGACCAGCGCTCGGCAACTTTGCCGATAAGTATCGATCCCCCCACGGCGCTGGTGGTCGAGATGATGAGAAAGGTGGTGATCTGCTGTTCGCTCAGGCTGAGCACAACCGAGCAGTAGAGGCCGATATTGAGAATGACCGTTGTCACCGCGTCCTCGATGAAATAGTCGGCGATCAAGAATCGCAGAACGCCGGGGTATTTGCGGGTCAGGCGAATCCCGTCCCAGACATCGCGATACGCGCCGACAATTGACACTTTTTTGCGAAGATGCTTCTTTGCCTCGTGCACCCAGAAGATCAGCGGAACCGAAAAGAGCATGAACAGAATCGCGGTCGGCACGAACGATCCGACTTTCCCGGAGCCGCGAATGCCAACATCGAAGCCGAACATCGAACCAGTGACAAACGGCAAAATCAGCGCCATGCCGAGCACCGACCCGACATACCCGAACGACACCCCGATCCCCGACACATACCGCGCCTGTTTCCCCTCCGCCACCGAGTACAACAGCGCGTTGTAAAACGGCATGGCCGCTTCATAGCTGAACTGCGCGATCACGAACAGCGCGAGCGTCGCCATCACCAGCGTGGCCGGAACAATCGACATCAGTCCGACCGAAATGCAACAGGTGACCGTGAACAAAATGACAAACAGCTTCTTTTTTGTGGAATGATCCGACAGCGCCCCCAATCCCGGCAGGACCACTGCCGCAATCGCCATCGAGATGGCGAACGGGATATCGAAGTACCGGTCATCCAGTTTCAAATCCTCGACCAGATACCGCTTGAGGTAGAGCGACACGATATTCATCGAATAGATCGTGTTGGCGAAATCATACAGCGACCAGCCGATCACATCGCGGCGCCAGACGGTCGATTCCCGGCTCTTCACAATCCCAGCCCGTCTGAAATGCCGAGCATTCCCTCGCGCACCAGCATGAGGAACTCCGCCAGATCCAGGCCGAGGTTGGAGCAGGCGGCCATGTTTTCTCTCGACGCTCCCGCCGCGAACGGTTTTTCGTCGAAACGACGGAGCATGAACTCGGCGTCGATATTGATGAGTTTCTTCGAGGGATGCATGAGCGCGCAGGCGACGATAAACCCGGTGCTCGGATCGGTCGCGTACAGCGCCCAGTCCAGCCGCGACTTACACGGCACATGCCCCGGATGGGCGTGGATGGCGTACTGCATTTCCTCGGGAAGTTTATACTGCTCCAGCCACTCGCGTGTGAGGTAGGTGTGGCGTTGCGGGTCGTTTTTCGTCTCGTTGTAATCGAGATCGTGCACCAGCCCGGTCAGCCCCCAGTAATCGACATCCTCGCCGAAATGTTCGGCCAGCCGCCGCATCCCTGCCTCGACCGCCAGAATATGCTTGAGGAGATTATTGACGCCGATCTTCTGTTCGACCAGCTGGTAGGCCTCGGTGCGGGTCAGCGTCGTCATCATGGGGCACAATATCGCGGCGCGACGGAATCAAGTCAAGTTGAGCGATCTACTCTACGATGCCGCCGGTGCGCTCAGTTTAGGAAATTCCAGACAAACCCGTACGAGACATATCGCCCAAGGGTCGGCATATAGTCGCGGGAATCATACTGAATATCGAACATGTTCCGGAACACATAGAAGAAGCGAAAACCGCCCATCTGAAAAGAGACCGTCCCGTTCGCCAGCACCCGATCACCGAGGTCTTCCTCGACATACCCGTGGTACGGCCCGGTGTACACCAGTTCGCCATATCCGCGCAGATGAACCAGTTTCTGCGTCCAGTTCCAGTGCAACTCAAGACCCGCGAAGGCCTGCGTTTCCGGCGCATAATAGCGCGGCCGATTGTCGGTCCGATCGACATGACTGTACCCCGCCCCCGCATGGAAACGGGCGACATCGGTGATCCGAAAACGAGCGCTCGCCGAAACCGCGCTGAATTGGCGGGTGACATTCACCGGTGTGTGTAACGTCACCGCCGGTCCGACCTGACGCACCCACTCGACCGCATTTTCGATCCGGCCGCCGGTGGCACTGACACCAATCGCATTGTCTCTCGTTCCCAATTCCCCGTACATCGAGCCAACCAATTGCTTTTCCTTCACCAGGCCGGTATTGCCGCTGTCGGCATATGGAAGTCCGCCTGAAACGAGAAGCGACTGGATATATGGCAGATAGAGTTCATGCATGGTCGGAGCGCGTTCGGCATACCCGAGCGACAGATTCAGAAGCGACGTCCTTCGTTCCCTCAGGGCCGTCACGACCGCATACGGAAGCGCCTTGAAATCCTTGTCGTATCTCGAACCGACTGCGACCGCCGTTTGAAATCCGCCCACCGGTCGTATCATCGAAACCGACAGGTCGCCGGTGGTTCGATCCTTCCCGACCACCCCGTTGTCGTATTTGAGAATATTCCCCTGGCCGCGAATGCGGAACATCGCCGCGCCCGATATCCACTCCCGGTTGGCCGACACCCCGTGTCCAATCTGATCAAACCAGCGGCCAATCTGAGAGCCGTAGTGCGACCCCTGCCGGGCATGTTCGTATCTGACTTCCGTTCGTGCCCGGTGAGCGGAGTCCGCCCGCATGAGAGAAACCGCGGCGTGACGCTCAAACCGGTACCGCCCGACCGGCATCATTCCCAGTGGACTGCCAATTTCAAATTTCCCGTCACGAGTATATAGCCAGCCTTCGGTTCTCAATCCCCATCGGCTCCCGATTGGCTCGTAGATGTCCCCGGCATAATGATACGTGTCGTCCGAGGTCAGATACCCTGCGCCCACATTGCGATACCCGATCGATAAATCAACCCGGCGGCCACTGCCGAACCGTTTGGCGTACCGTCCGCGCGTCATGGCGTAGTCGTCGGTCCCTTTGTCAACGAACATCGTGCTGTGAGCGTCGGTCGTGCTGAGCGATTCCGGCGCGGCGACCAGCGTCGCTGTCGCCTGATCCCCCCCGAACAGCAGACCGACCGGTCCGGGTAAAAGATACGCCGACTGATCGCCGGTGGTGGGAAGGTCCTCGGCGTCCGCCATTCCGTCCATTTCCGGAACATGTTCGAACAACGTCACCGGCATCCCGCTCAGCACCCAATTAACCCGGCTGTTGGTCAGGCCGAACGGCGCCACGGTGGTGCGCAGTGGAGTCTCCTGATACGGCAGAACAAAGAACTGCGGCGAGTAACGGAAATAGTCGGCCGTGCTTCGGAAAAAGGCCCGGTCAACTGCCGGCTTCTGATTGTATCGCTCACTGCAGAACCGCCCTCGCAACGTGTCCTGGAAGGAAAACTGCGGAAGTTGCGGCGCACCTGATTTCCGGCGAGATTTCGCTATCCGCTCGGCGAGCTTGCTGGGGGTTCTCGGACTCACGGTAGTATCGACAGCGCGGGTGGTGTCCGGCGGTCGCGTTGTGTCTGATACCGCCGTTCGCACCTGTGCCGAAACGTCGTGCGTCAGGGCGCACACGATGGCAACGGCAGATATCCGGGCATAGCTGGTCATGGGCGAGCGTTCTCTCTGTCGTATAAAAGCCGCGCCACCCCGAAAAGCAACGGGAAAATAATCGCGTTGCTTGCCAGCGCAATGCCGACCCACGGGATTCCCGCCAGAAGCCGCTCGCGAAACGGCTGAAAGACCCAGGCGTCCACCGCCGATACCGGCAGATAGTAGGCCAGCGTGCACAACAAGCCACAGATAATCAGCGCGGTCCGAACGAAGAGCGTCGACCCGTCATAAAGCCCGGTGGAGCGAAAAATCGTCCCAACCAGCCCGCACAGCGCACTGCCGGCCACCTGCGCGACCAGAATCGGGATCGCCACCGGACCATACGGATTAAACAGCGACCAGAGTCCGGTCCCAACCGCCCCGACCAGCATCCCGGCGGGCGCTCCCCAGACAAAACCCGCCGTGAAAATGATAAAGAACGTGACCTTGACGTTGGGGATCATCGCCAGCATCCACGAGCACACGTACACCAGCGCCGCAAACAGCGCGATACGGGCGATCAATCGGGCGCGCGACATCAGCGAATGAGCGCCACTTTGACCCTGCTTTCGGCCAGCAGTTCACGCTTGGTGGGGGTGCTGAACAGACGCGCATACACCAGATACACCCCCGATGCGACATCCTGGGCGGCGGCGTTCCGCATATTCCAGGTGGTTTCGTACAGTCCGCCGGCATGAACGCCAAGTCGATCCTCGCCCGAAAACGACGCCTGAATCGATTTCACCAGGTCACCGGCCACCGTGTAAATATCGATGGCAAGCAGAGGCGTGGCAGTGATATTCAGATTGCTCGTATCACCCGCCACCTGGAATCGAAACGTCAGTCCGCGTCCGCCCATGTCGGCCACCACCGCCGGATTGGGATACGGGGTCAGCACGGCCGATGGCCTCGGAAGCACGACGCCGCCGGAATCGGCAAAGGCATAGCCGATCCTGGGCGACATCCCCCAGAACGAGTAATACCGATAGTCGTTGCTGGTCGGCGATATGATGACCGCGATCGATTTGTACCGATTGACCTTATAGGCGTCGATCTCGATCCAGGTGGTCGCATTCGGGTCCACCGGCAGGATCGGGACAATGAATTTCTCGATCTCAAATGAATCCGCCGGGGCCTTCACCAGGTAAATAACAGTAATCCCCCATTCGATCAAACCGGGAGTCTGCACGCCAATGTAGATCGGAAGCACGCTGTCACATGAGATAGAGACGGCCGTCTTGACGTACAGGGAATCTTCGTGCGGAAGAAGTATGCTATCGCATGAGATTGCCACTGCCGTGTCTGGGTTTGCAGACGTATCTATCCTCACACAGCCGTAACAGCCACTCCTCGACTCCAGATTCTGCAACAGCAGATATCCGGTGCCGTTGTAATTGGGGCGGGCGAGACCGAAAGAATCTATGGCCACAAACTGCGGGTACTGATCGATGGTCAGAAATTGGCTTATCGGAATCGCCGGGTAGTTGGCGCGGTCGATATACCCGACCCCGGCCGGGGCAAAATCCGCGTACGGGCCTGTGAAATAGTTCCACAGTGAAAACTCATTGATCGCGGTGGCCAGACTCCCGTCCGGCGGGTCCGCGGCTCGCACAGCCGCGTCGCACGCCTCCAGAAATTGCGGACCGACTCCCCGGGCGGCGCACTCCAGCCAGATATCCTTGATGATCCCTTTTCCGTACCGCTCGGCCAGATACTTCGCAAACACCCCCGCCGCGTACGGGTGCAGATTGTTGACACCGCCAAACGCCTGCAGAGATACGGTCGGATAATTGTAGAAATACGGCAGATAGACGTAGTAATCATTGATGGCGTCGTACACCTCATCTTCCATCCACACCGCCGACATCTCCATCCAGTACTGGCGGGGCGTGGCCAGCTGGTAATTCTCCTTTTCGCGGAAATCAATGCCGAACTGGACGGCATGAAAATACTCGTGCGCCATCGTCACCCGGACGGCGTCGAGAGGGCGGTTCGCATACGGGGTGATGTTCTGAAAATCGTTGTCGAGTTCAAGAAACGACGTTGCCTTCATGGTGTCGGCCGGATTGGCGGAGATGAGTCGGGCCGAGTCGATATAGGTCAATCCGTAATACAAATACCCGACATTGAGCAGATACACGTCGAACGCGCTGTCCCCGCCCGCCGCATAGAACCCGTCGCTCGGCGGCGCCGGGTATCCGAGCGTGTCGATAATATGGGTGTACACCGTATCGGCGATCCGGGCCGTCATGACCACATAATCCGGCACCGAATCGACGAGCGTGCGCACCGACGGCTGATAAACCGCGTTTGTGCCGACTGTGTCGTAATGAATCAGAAATCGGCCGCTGGGGGACCGATATGCCTTGGGAAGCACAGGGCGGCCTTCCAGCCGCACGCCCAGCGACGCCAACAGCGCCGGATCGAGCCGGTCCCGGTTGAGCACGAAATCCGATACCGCCGACGTTCCGCATTTGTCCGGCGGGAGGGTGTCGGCGACCGCCGCCGCCTGCGACTGGATCTGTCCCGTCGCGATGCCGTAGGCGGTGATGATCCGCGTTTGATCTTCCACCGACAACGATTCGGCCATCGCCGACGCGGCCAGCCACAAAACTCCCGACACAATCCAAATCAGCTTATTCACTCTCATCCTCGATATCTGCGTGCGCGTTGTTTCATAATTTCAAGGCATTCCGACGGCACCGGCAAAGATCCCACCGGCGCTTCGCGGCCACTGCGCCCGTGAAAATCCGACCCGCCCGACACAATCAACCCGTGCGATCTGGCCGCCTGCTTTGCCCGACGCACATCGGCCGGCTTGTGCGAATAGTGCCAGCACTCCACGCCATCCAGACCCCACGGGACGAGCGCCTCTATATGCCGCCACATGTCGCCGATCGCCGGATGCGCCAGCACCGCCACCCCGCCGGCCGCGTGAACCAGATCAAACGCCTCGCGCGGCTCCAGGCGTGGTTTCGGCACATACGCCGGTCCGCCATTTCCAATGTACGACCGGAACGCCTCCTCGTACACCTTGGTCCTGCCCAGGCGGAAGAGCGTTTCGGCCACATGCGGCCGACCAATCACCCCGCCTCCGGCCGTGGTCAATACCTGCTCAAAAGTAATGTCTAAACCCAGCTTTTGCAACCGCTCCACCATCTCCCGCCCCCGGCTGTCCCGCCGCTCCTGAAACAGCGCCAGCGCCCGATCAAACCCCGGATTTTCTGGATCGAAACAGTAGGCGAGGATGTGCAGGTCGTCATCGTTGATCCGGGCCGACAACTCGGTCCCCGACACCAGTTCCGGATCGCTCTCGTCTCGTAACCGGGCGACTTCCCGCCACCCGGTGAGCGTGTCATGATCGGTAACCGAGAAAGCCGACAGTTTCGCCCCTCGAACATGGGTCAGAAGTTCCGCGGGGGAAACCACACCGTCCGAATGGATGGTGTGCATGTGAAGGTCGATCGGGCGCGGCATCAGAGGCGCGACTCGACATGCTGTTTGATCTCGTCGGCCAGCTCCATCGCCTCGCGCCGCAGAGTTTGCACGTCGCGGCGCATGCCCGCCACAAAATCCTGATCTTTAAGCGAGGCGAGATTGATCCGCACGTTGTATCCGGCCCCTTCCACCGCCGTCATACCCATCAGCCCGGCAACTCCCGCATCGGAAACCGAGTTCTGGTTTCCTTTCACCGCCACGATTTTGGCCAGTTTGAGGACTTCGACCGCATTTTGCATGACCGTCAGCGGCACTTCGGCCGCCCGCTTGGTCGCCTTTTCGATTGCCGAATCGCGATGCGCAATCTCTTCCGGTGTCCCCTTGGGAAGCTTGAATGCATCCATGACCGCGTTGAAAGCGTGCTTATCGTCGTCGATCAGTCGTTCCAGTTCTTTGCGCAAGGCATCCGCCCGGTCGCGAATATCGCTTAGTTCTTCTTTAACTTCGACATACTGCTTCCTGGAGACTGTCAACCGACAGACCATCGCGGTCAGCGCCGCTGCCAGCGCGCCCGCCGAGGCCGACACCGAACCGCCCCCCGGGGCGGGGGTCGATGACGCCACCTGATCGTAAAAACTCTCCTGCACCGGTTCGCCAAAGGTCCCGGCCGCTTTCAATTTTTCTTCCAGAAGTTGGTTCTTCGAGAAATTCTCCAGCCGCAGATAGAAATCCGCCACGTCGACAATCGCCTCCGTCGGCACCAGCCCCACGATTTCCGACGACGTCACATTCACCCCGTACCGGGCCGCCTCGCTCTTGATCGTCTCGAACACCCGGAAGAGCGGCGTCTTCTGGTAATTGGTCATGTTCATCGACACCTGGACCTGATTACGTTCCTTGATCTCAAACCCAAGCGCCTTGACGAACCGATATCCCCCTTGCAGATTTTTGACCGCGTCGGCGATCTTGTCCG
>JACRAV010000443.1 GCA_016213305.1 Candidatus Zixiibacteriota bacterium
CGGATCTGTGAGAGAGTCAGCGGAAACTTGCAGCCGCCATTGGCCTACCGCAGGTGAAGAGACGAACAGAGTAGTGCCATTGGAATCAGCCGAATAGATTACGCTGGAGTCAAGCTGAGTTGACGTTGAATCATAGGTAATTCCCATTGGAGAGACTGCGCTCAATTTCACAGGAATACCGTATCCATTTGCACAAAAGGTTGCTCCCGAAGAATTCGGAACGCTCAAGGAATCCACGACTGTCGCCCCGCTCGAGAGAACGACTACGGATGAACCCGAAAAAGGCGCCAGAATTGAATCTATTGTACTGTCGATCGAGAACGGAAGAAGATCAGGAGATGGCGCACCATCGTTCAATGCACCCGAAGCAAGTGTCCCAGCTACCGCATGTGCCAAGGATTCGTTGCGAATCAAGTCTCCATGCTTCAACGCCCGCCATTCACCAATAAACTTCCGGATCACAGGGTGATTTGATCGAATGGGCCAGTATGGTATCGCTCTGAATACGCTCGCAATTCCCACCACACCATCATTGGGGCACCCCTCGAAAAATCCAAAGCCGGATTTCGCTTGATCGCCAAGACAGTTGGCGTAATAGGTCCCGGCAACCACTCGATAGTCAGTAGTGAAATTGTCCTCGTATCGAGCGTTGAAAAGAGCCATCTTGGGGGTGGAGAATTCGCTCTTAGCCGGCCCAGTGCACTTGGCTTTGAAGTAGGTATATGCGTCCATGAGTGGGCCTCCAACTTTCCCAGCCTTGAATAGCCATGTGAGCGAAACGCTGGCCAGGTTTGATCCGGAATTCGGCGTACCCAGCATGATCAGATGCATTACTGTTCTTTCCCTGTTTAGCATCGACCACGACTTGCCTGATGATCCGGGACTGATATACCGCCTTGCCACCAGTCCGCCCATGGAATGCGCCACGATGTCAAACTCCGACCGATACCCGAGAGCGTCCAACTTTGTTTCAATTTGGTTAGACAAAATCTCCGCGTTCTTGTCGAAATCTTTCTCGCCTACAGGCCCACAGGGGTCAATCGACACCGGCCATACATATACAAATCCGTCATTTTCCAGCCACCGCTTAAATTGCCCCCACGATCCAGCGCTGCCAGTCCATCCATGGACAAGAACAACAGGGCGCAGATAGATTGGTTGAAATGCAAGTGTCAGTCGCGAGTAGTGGTATCCCATATAGGTGCACCGATCATCGCTCGGGCCAGCAGCATAGTCCACGTTCGGATCTTCCCCCGGGTATTCAGGGTCTCCAGCAACCCACGTGGCCGCATCGACAACCCATTTCTTGACTCCTCCCGAATAATTAAGCGAAACAGCATCGATGTTGTTACCGACCCCAGCCACATTTTGGTCAAAGTGGCATTCAATGGTCAGATAATTCCCTTGTTGATCCAATTGTCCTGTCGGCCCACTCACAAACACATCATAATACTCGAGAGGAGTTCCTCTAAAATCGAATTGGAGGTCGGGCGGCGACTGATTGATGTCCGTTACAAGTCTGGTGTCGGATTTCACAAATGTAATGGCTTGTAGCGAACCTGTACTCTCATAAATCGTGATCGATACTAGACTGGGGTCTTGCAGAATTCCCGAATACACGGCGGGGCCTGAGCTCATAATCACAAGTAGCAAAGAGGCGCACCTGAATCCACACAACATTTTGGACAGCTGGGTCCTCACCAATGTCGATCCTTTTGTCACTTTGTAAGATTACGAGCTAAGTATACAGACTTACCGCTGCCCTTGTCAACAGCATTCCCCTCCTTGGCACCAACGAAAAAAGCCGCCCTCTTCAGGCGGCTTCTTCGCTTACAGACTAATCTTTTGCACAGCTACTTCCCCGGCTTCTCCTGCCGATCATCGATCCCATTCTTGTTCTTGTCGATGAAATCGTCGTACTTCTTCTTCGGCGGGTCGGGCTTCTTCGGCGAGGCCGGTTTCGTCGGCCGCGGGCTTGGCTTTGGGGCCGGCGGTTTGGCCGTCTGCGTCTGACCCGATTTCTTCTCCACCTTATCAACCGCCAACGAGGTCTGACCGGCTATCAGGAAAGCGATCAGCCCTATGATAATCACGATTACTCGTCGCATCTGTTTCATACTCCCTGTCGTTCAATCAAAAGATGTCGGGTAGGCCGAAATCCGCAAGCAGTTTTCGGCAACCCGACCTACAAATCGCCCTATCTCGGCCGCTTTCCTTTGCTACCGCTCTTGTCGCTGTCGCCCTTCTCCCGGCTTCGCTCCGGAGGATTGGATTTCTCATTGCGCGGCGCCGGCGCCACCGCAGGCGCCTCTTTCTGCTTGCCGGAACGCTCCACCTTCGGCTCCGCCTTCGGCTGTTCCTTTGCTCTTTCGCGTGTTGTCGGATTCGACTGGATTCTCGGCGATTCGCTCGATCCGCCCGCATCTCCTGTCTTCCGCTTCTCCACCCGCGTCGGGGCGGCGCTGTTGTCTCCAGCTTGCCCTGATTCCGACGGGCGCGTCTTGCCGTGCCACTCGAAAGCATTCCGCTCGGCGGTGCGTGAGGTCCGGCCGGTCTCTTTCACGCCCGGCTTGACACCCTGGATCTCTCCACGCGTTTCGTACCCGCGATCGGTCTTCATAAGCGTCGCGTCACCGCGCACATACTTCTTGGCCAGCGGACGAAAATCGTCAATCGACGACGGTCCCAGCTTCGGCGTCTTGTCCACCCCCGTTACCGCCCCCGAAACCGAACCGCGCGGCGTCTTGGACACCGTGCCGCTTACCTTGAAATCCGGATACCCACTGCGGACCGGATCGCGCCAGCGCGAAATCCGCACCTGTTTGTAGCGCGAGTCAAACACCCGCGTCGTCTTCACAATCGTATGATCGAATACCACCGTATGGTACCGGTTTACGTGAAAATCCGATTCCCAGCAATAGTTGTACGGATCATACACCGTGATCACATGCCAGCCAACCACCAGGCGCGGCACATACAGCGGCGCAACGCCCCAGTAGATGCCGTCGATGTAGATCGATCCGCCCCACGGGTAGTCGATATAGACATTGCCGCAGACCGCCCAATCCGGATAATACGGCGAATAAACCGGCCGGTAGTAGCTCGGCTCCCATTCGCTGACAAACACCACCGCGCGATCGAACGCAAACCGCTGTCCGGGGTACCGCACGAAATAACGGCTGTTCAGCCCATCCATGTACTCGTCGCGATCGTCGCCGTCATAAATCAGGCCCGAATTGCTGAACCAGTTCGGAATCGGAAACCGTTCCCGCGACGCCACCATCTGAATGTTCTCGCGGCCGTTCGGACCGTTCACCACCAGATCGTACCGGTCATTCCCCGACGGCAGTTTGTACGTGACGCCGCCGGTGATGAAATTGTCGTCGGACGGATCCGACGGAAACAGCAGGTTCACCCGCCCGCGGCTGTCAACCGAGTAGATCGCCACAAAGCAGTCGCGGTTGGCGCGGAAGTTCAGGACGATATTGTCCCCGGCATAGTACTCGCCGTCGTCCCGATTCGGCCAGACCTGCACGTCGAGATACCGATCAATCCGGGCCGGTGTTTCGTATCGATCGTTGTCCTGATCGTGATCCTGCCTCTGAAAATTTTCGCCTTCGTACGACCGGTCTTCATCCCGGTCTTCCTGGGCCGCGACCGGCGCCCAGAGGACCATCGCCGTTACGGCGATCATCCATCCTGTTTTCAGCATTGCGCGTAACATACTATCACTCCTTCGTTACATATTGTTCGTAATCGATGTGCCCGGCGCGCGAAGATATTCCGGACCATGCGAGGGCTTCTCCGCCCCCGGAAAGCCGGGCGCCAGTTCCGGATTCCCCGTGTCAGTCTGGTACGCCCACTGGAAGACAACCTGCCCCGTAAGCCCGTTGATGCTTTCCACGCGCATCTTGGCGAAATGGTTGTCGCGGGTCCAGATCACATAGGTATGTCCGGCAATCAACTCGAAATACCCAACCTCCGACCACCCGCTATCGGGTGAATACCCGATCTCCTCGAAATTCTGCGTGAAACCCAGGTCCTGAAGATCGGTCAGCGTGTCGGCGGCATTGATATAGAATGCCCCGCCCGCGTCGTCGATCCAGACGTCCGCCGACAGCGAGGGCCACGGCACACGGGCCGCCACCCCCGCCAGATCAAATCCGGCCCGCGAGGAATCGACATAGTACGAATACAGCGCTGTCATCCCTTCCGGACGCGGCGTGTCGAAAACCTCTTCCGCGGAAAGCGACGACTCCTGACCGGCACGGTCAACCGCCGACACGGCATAGTAGTAGGTCGTGCCGTTCGAGACCGTATTGTCGAAGTAATTGTAAATGATCAGATCAAGATTCGGATTATCCAGCGATGTCACCCGCCCGATTTCGGCATACCCGGTAGTCGCCTGATTGGAACGATACACCGCGTAATAACTCACATCGCGGTCGTACACCCCATTCCACACGATTTCAACCGAACGATCTCCGGTAACGCTGAACACCCCCTGCGGGGCAGGCGGCACCTGATTGAAGGTTTGTGCATTGTCCTCGCAACCCAGCAAGGCCAGGCCGAAGAGCAGACTCACGACGGCAATGACGATCTTTTTCATAATCTTCTCCATTTCTGTCTCAGTACTCTCGCCGACATAGTAATCACAACCTGTGCCAGACCTACTAAGCTATTGATATGTAATGAATTAACACGATATTAGGCGACCGAGAGTGCACAGAATTTGTGCGCAGATCGCCCCTTATGCCCTGGATTTGGATGCCGAAAAAGTCAGCCCTGCGTAAGCCCGTACTCTTTGATCTTGCCCCTCAACGTATTCCGGTGAATACCCAGCTTCTCCGCCGTCAGGCCAAGGTTCCAGTCGAGCTGATCCAGACAGAACTTGATATGGTCCCGCTCAACGTCAGCCATTAGTCTAACCGTCCCCGTTCCGGCTGGGGTTCCGGCGCCTGCGGGTAATCCGAGATCATCTCGTGTCAG
>JACRAV010000015.1 GCA_016213305.1 Candidatus Zixiibacteriota bacterium
GACCGATTACTGGATGCCGGCTCTCGAAGACGCCATGCGGATTCTCGGCACTATTCACACTATCGCGGCCGGAATCTATCGCATGAAGTACAAAAAAGGACCGCTCGTTGCGCCGTCCAAGAACCTCGACTGGGCCGCCGATTACGTGAAAATGCTTGGTTTGCCGCCCATGAAGGGTGAGACCGCCAAGATGATGCGGCTCTACCTTACGCTTCATTCCGATCACGAAGGCGGCAACGTGTCGGCATTCACCTGCCATACCGTCGGCTCGGCTCTCTCGGACCCGTATTACGCTGTCTCGGCCGGTCTCAATGGTCTGGCCGGCCCTCTGCACGGCCTGGCGAATCAAGAGTGCCTGGGATGGGTTCTGGAGACCATAGACAAATTCGGCGGCGCTCCATCGGAAAAACAGATTTACGACTACGCCTGGGAAACGCTCAAGGGCGGCAAGGTGGTGCCGGGATACGGTCATGCCGTACTCAGAATCACCGACCCGCGCTTCACGGCGTTCCGCGAGTTCGGCCAGCAGTACCTTAAGAACGATCCGGTCTTCCTGACCGTGGATCGAGTCTTCACCGTCGTGCCCAAAGTGCTTCAGGAGCAGGGCAAGGCCAAAGATCCGTGGCCGAACGTTGACGCCGGTTCGGGAGCGATCCTGTACCACTATGGCCTCAAGGAGTTCGAGTACTATACGGTGCTCTTCTCGGTATCACGGGCCATGGGCATGCTGGCTCAATTGGTGCTCAACCGTGCGGTCGGCACACCGATTACGCGGCCCAAGTCGGTCAGCACCGAGTGGATCAAGAAACAAGCTGTGTGATTTGACAGCGGGACTCTGCATCCGAGGCGGTTGGTCGCGACCGCCTCTTTTTTTGCTCACACCAATGGCAGACTGACAGCGATTTCCGCTCCGCCGAGATGACTGTCCGTGATGGCTACCGTTCCGCCGGATTCCTCGACGATCTGGTGCACCACCGCCAGCCCGATCCCGGTGCCTCCCTCTTTGGTAGTGAAGTAAGGGGCGAAAATCTTCGCGCGTAGCGCCTCCGGTATCCCCGGTCCACTGTCGGAAACCGAGACTACGGCATGTCGATCGTTTCGCCGGACCGAGACAACGATCTTTCCGGGATTTCCGGTCAGCGCCTCCTTGGAATTGTTATACAGATTGAGAAGAAGTTCCTTAAATCGATCCGCCGGCACCGCAATGTTCAAGCGCGGCTCACAGGTTACAGAGATCTGGATGTTCAAACCGGCGGCCTCGGCCTTCACCAGTCTCTCAAACTCCGAACAGACAACGGACGGATCGACTCGCGATTGTGTCTTCTGTTCGCCGCGGGTCAGCGAGAGGAACTTTGTTATGATCTCATTGAGCCGACGCGCCTCGGTGCGAATCTGTCCGGTAAAACTCAGGAACTCATCACGATGGTCAACCGGGGTGATTTCCCCTTCCAGCCGCTGGGCGGCGATGGAGATGGCGTTCAGCGGATTTCGAATCTCGTGCGCCACGCCGGCCGCCAGGTGCCCGAGTTCCGACAGCCGCTCCTTCCTGGCCGCGGCCTGCTGATATTTTCGAAGCTGAGTGATATCGGTGGCCACCACCACCACGCCGGAGCGCGCCGGTTCCTCCAATGAAAGTGTCGAGCGCCCCATCAGGATCGTGCGCTCCTCTCCACCGGCATCCAAGATCAGTTCGGTTTCGCGCGGCCCAGTTTGCGATCCGATAAAGCCCGCGACAGTTTCGGCCACCGGTGCCGCCAGTTCATTCACTTTCCGGCCGGTGACCGCCCTGCTCCCGAATATGTTCTCAAACGCCCGATTGGCAAAACGAATGGAGTTATCCGGCCCGATGACCGCCACCCCGGTGTCGATCTCGGAAAAAATCTGCTCGGAGACCGAGCGGATGTCCGAAATGTCCTTTCGAAGCCCGGCCCGTTCCTGTCGGCCCGCCGCATACAGGACGCCCACAACCAGCAGGGCAAAGAGTGACAGCGACAAGATGATCATCAGCCGGTCAAACCCGCGCGACACGGCAAAATACCCGTCCAGCGAGACGCCCACCCGAAGCAGGCCAAAGGGAAACCGTCGCGTGGAAAACGGTCGCACCAGTTCCAGGACTTCGCGATCCCGGAAATCGGTCCGTCGCGTGGTCACGGTGTCGCTGTCCAATGCTTCTTTCAGAAATGAATCGGAATCGATGGACACGAATGTCCCGCCGCGCAATGACGAGAAGATGATCCCTTCCGGGGCCTGATACACGATATACTCGATTCCCGGCTCATCCGCCATATTTTGCGCCAGCACGCCGATTCCGGTACGCATCACCGCTTCCTCGTACAATCCGGAGCCCACTGCCAGAGCAACGACGCGATCCAGCTGGTCGGTCACCCGCAGATAGTACAGACGGGGCTCGTCGCCGCTGGTATCCTCATGATGAATGATAGCCGATCGACGTTGGAAGTCCGATACCAGGCGTCTGACAGCCGAGTCAACGGTCGGCGGAGGAGCCAGCATCGAACTATTGGACAGATCGCTCTGAAGCAGTCGTCCAGCGGTATCAAACACGAAAACAGCGGGGAGGTCGTAACGATCCGCGAAGGCGGCCAGATCGGCGCCTGACACCTGGTCGGCCCCTTTCGCCGTCAGGTCTTCAACCAAATCGTCATAGCGGTCGGAAATCAGACGATCGTAGTACGACTCCGCGACAATAGTATTGGTACAGGCGAGGGCCAGGGCCTCGGTAAAAGCCGTCCCCTGACGCACGAGCAAAACGTAGCTGTCGCGTCGGCTTTTCAGAATGCCGACCAGCGTGATACTGACGATAACCAGGGTAAGGGCGGCGATCAGACCAATCGCGAATCGCGATGGTTTTGAATTCCTCGCGGGCTGTGGAACGTCGGCCATAGTTGGAAGCTATAGCGAGGCGGCAGGTACGGCAATTCAAAAAACTCAGGCAGTGACCGCGCTTGGATCGATCTGCGGTTCGTTGCGCTCGACGTGGGGCGAATGGACCAGCGGCAGTTCAAACCAGAAGTGGCCTCCGTTGTCGGTCCGGTATCCGATCCACCCGCCGTGGCCGTCGAGAATTCGCCGGCAGGTAATCAGTCCGATACCATGCCCCTTCTTCTTTGTGGTGAACCGGGTGCGGAACAACAGCGATTCCTTGTCCGACAGCACGCCCGCGCCGTTGTCGCGGACGTCGACCCGCACCACCCGCGCCCCCAACCGTTCGGTCGCCTGAGTGGCCACCGACAACACATGATTCCCATCGATATTTCCGACCGCCTCGGCGGCGTTGTACAACAGATTCACCAGCACCTGCTGAATCTGACCGGCATCCATCTCCGCTTCGGGCAGGTCCGGTTGTAGCTGAATGATCCAATCCACGCCGTCGAACCGATTCTGGTGCTTGACGAATGCCACCACATTTTCGACGATCTGGTTCATACTGGCGGGCGAAAAGACGCTCTCTTCGTGGGCGCCGTCCATCATCCCGTCGGCGAACCGCGCGATCTTTTCGACATTCACCTTCATCACGTCCAGCTTTTTAGCAATGCCCGGCTCGTCGTGTCTTGCGATCACCCTGGGTAGCAGTTCGATATTGCCGAGCAGGACGGCCAGAAAGTTGTTGATTTCGTGTCCT
Organism: Candidatus Zixiibacteriota bacterium; assembly: GCA_016213305.1. Lineage (GTDB taxonomy): Bacteria > Zixibacteria > MSB-5A5 > GN15 > FEB-12 > JACRAV01. The sequence goes on from JACRAV010000015.1 coordinate 3,641, forward strand.
ATGTCGCCGGCCATTTCGCCGCGAGTCGCCATACGGTCGAGGCGCACCATCATATCCTGGAAACCGCGGCTCTCGGCGATATCGCGCATGACGTAAAGCCGCACCCAGGCGGTTCCATCGGCCCGATCCAGCGCGGTGCTCAGCATGTACGCCGGGAAGGCATCCCCTTTTCGCGGCCAGCAAACCGTTTCGAACCCGGAAATCTCTCCGGCCGTTGGGGCATGTTGGGATGGAAGCGAGAAGAGTTCCGATATCGCGAGACCGATCGCCTCTTCCGAGGTCCGGTGAAACTCCCTGGCCGAAGCGCGATTAAACAGAACGATCCGGTTTTCGGCATCGGTAACGATGACCGATGACGGCGAACTGTCGATGATGGCGGTCAGGAATCGCTCGGATTCGGCCAGCGCTTCGTTGGCTTGCTGAAGCTGAAAATTGGTATTCTGGAGTTCCAGGTGATCGTGCCGAAGGGCTTCGGAGATTCGATTGAATCCCTCCGCCAGGCGCGATACTTCGGATTCATCGGTCGGCCCAACCGACACGTACGGTTCCCCCATGGCCGAGGTCTCAAGACCTCGGGTCAGCCGATCCAACGGTTCCTTGAACCGGGTCCAAAGAAGGTACACGATCATCAGCGATACTAAAGCCGACACGAGAAACAAAACCAGTAATATCCATTTGAGATATGACCGGGAGGAGACGATGAAATCGCCGGATTCTTTCACCATCACGACCGCGGGCGCCGAGTCGGGCCATGAGATTCGGCCGTAATGCCAGACAACATAATTCTGGTCGGCCAGCGCGACCGTATAACCGTGGGGCTGGCGGGCGACAAAGGTAAGAAAGTCCGTAAACCATGCGGAGTCGCCGGTGATCGGCCTGCCACTGCCATTGTCGGCGTCAGGACCGGCACAATCGAATACCAAAGTGGGAAGACTGCTCTCGAAGGCGTACAGCGTGACCGAATGATACACCCGGCTGGCGGCCATGAGACGGCGTAGCGCGTGCACTACCGACGAATCCCCGGCGCCTTCGCCGGTCCGCGTACTTTTCAGAGATTGCTCGACGCCGGCGAGAAAAGAGCGCACCGATGCCTCATTCGACTGTTGCGGCTGGTCGGCACTTGGTCCAAACAGCACCAATCCCAGAGACATAAACAGAAAGACGATTTGAGCCAGAATGAGCCAGCCGAGGCGCGATATAAACGCCGGCCGCCGATATCTCCGCATGAACATGTGCGCACCTTTCAGGTTTAACTGAGATTATCGGCGTTTTAATGGATTCTATTGACTGTCGGCCTACGTGATAAAAACAGGGAGTGGTGGAGGGGGGATGCCCGACTCTATCGTCAGGTGGCTGGAGTTCCAGCACGCACCACTCCCTTAATCTGTAGCCGACCATACGCTACATACCGCGCGTACTCGTGAGGAAAGGAGCAATCGGCATGCCTGGACCGGCTTCCCTGCCGACCCGATCTATGGCCTAAACATAACCGCCAGCGGCTGAAAACGCAACCGGAAAGCTCCCCGCCTGCTGTCCGGTATTCCCTGTGATAGGGCCCACCGACTGCGAATCGAACTGCACTTTCTGTGTAACCGTTTATCAGTTCTACTATTAGAGAGGAGGGGTCAAAAGAGCCAATTCGGAGCCTTAGGCGAGACTGAAAAAAAACGGCGGGTTTCCCCGCCGCTTTTTACATCGTTGAGATCAAGAAATTGGTTAGTAGCGTGCCACCTTGACGATGACCGATGGAAAAACATGCACTTCATTGCCCATGAGGGTCGATGTTGCATTAACCATAGAGAACCCTACAGAATTCGCCGAGTAGGAGTTATCGGTGGGCAGACTACCAGAAAACGCGACCAGCGGAAAATTAGTCTTGGTTGTCAAGCGATTGGCCGGTTCACACGAAATGAACACCGTACCCAGATTGTTTGTGGGTGTCGGCAGGACCGTCAGCGAACTGATACCCAGCTTATTTTGCAACTCCGTGGTGTTCAGAAAGTCCTCGCCCGGGAAGGGGGGCAAATAGCTGTTCAGAGCAAACGGATTTCCGTCGTCGTCGGGTCCGCCTATATTCGAAAATGTGCCGGTGGATACAATACCGCTGTCGGTGCCGGGCAACCAATCCCGATAGTAGGTTTTAGACTTCCATGCAGTTGGAGTCATGGGATAAATCGAGTCGCCGGTCGAAATGTTGGGCGAGGCCAACCAGCCACAGTACTTCCACCCCCACTCGCTGATGATCGGCAATCCGAAATCATCCTGGCTGAAGATATCCAGTTGGACCGAGTTGGCCTCGGTGGCATAGGTGAACTTCAGCCGACGCTTGGTATAAGGCAGGGTGGTGTCCTTACGGCTGATGACGTCGTAGAGAACCCGCGTGTGCATAAAAGAGTCCCGGTTCAAAATCAGCGTGTCGTTCGGAAAGAGAATTCGGACCGTCTCGGTTCGGATGTTGGTGATGGAATAGGGGTACTCCCGGGTTAGTGATTCGATATTACAAATGGTCGGCGGGTTTCCACAGTAGTATGGTTTCATCGTATCAAGAGCGGTGGTATCTACCGTCAGCCCGGTGGTATCCGGAAAATTCATCACCACCGTCCGGTAACTCGCGAACC
>JACRAV010000439.1 GCA_016213305.1 Candidatus Zixiibacteriota bacterium
GCCGCTCTGCGCTCGTTCTTGCGTCAGGACCCGGACATTATCATGGTCGGTGAGATTCGAGACGGCGAAACGGCCGAAATCGCCATCAAGGCCGCCTTGACGGGTCACCTGGTGTTTTCGACTCTGCACACCAACGATGCGCCGTCGTCGGTGACGCGACTTATCGATATGGGCGTCCCGTACTATCTGGTGGCGTCGGCCACAAAGCTGATCATGGCTCAGCGAATGACCCGCAAGATCTGCCAGGCGTGCAAGCAGGAGGTCAACCTGACGGCCGAGCAGGTGGACAGCTTAAAAGCCACGCCGGAAATGCTACGGGGACTTCGGGCCTTCCGCGGCGTTGGGTGCAACGAATGCAACAACACCGGGAAAGCGGTTCGGACGGGTATCTATGAAGTTATGCCGATCACGCCGGCGCTGGAACACGCGATTTTGCACAAGGCCCCCGACTCCGAAATCCGGCAGATAGCGCTGTCGGAGGGGATGTACAGTCTTCGTATGTCGGCGGTCGAGAAGCTCAAGCTGGGCTTTATCGATCTTGAAGAGGTGTTTGCCGTTACCTCGGCCTGAGCCGGGCCGATTCACCCTTTCGGCTCCCCTAAAAAGGTCCTGGACCTCAAGAGGTTACGGCCTCCTATTCCGTCTTTTTCGGTCAAGAAATTCAGCCAGACTCCGATAATCTAAATAAGAAACAAGATCATCTATTGCACAGCCGTAAGGCTGTCGAGGAGCTATTGATGGCCACCCTTCGTGAATTACTTGAGCAAATGGTGCAGATGGGCGCGTCGGACCTGCATCTGACGGTTGGTTCACCGCCGATGGTCCGCGTTGACGGCAAGCTGACGAAAACGAATCACGACATCCTGACGGGTGACGTGATCAAGAAACTCGCCTACTCGATGCTGAACGAGAAGCAGAAAATGAAGTTCGAGCAGAACTGGGAACTCGACTTTAGTTTCGGCATCGAAGCGATGAGCCGGTTTCGCGCCAATATGTTCATGCAACGCGGCAACGTCGCCGTGGCGCTCCGACAAATTCCGTACAAGGTAAAGACGTTCGAGGAGCTGGGATTGCCGAAGGCGATCACCGAGTTTTCGCGGTTGCCGCGCGGCCTGGTGCTGGTGACCGGTCCGACCGGGTCGGGTAAATCGACGACGCTGGCGGCGATCATCGACAAGGTGAATCGCGAGCGGCCGGTGCACATCATCACGGTCGAAGATCCGATCGAGTATCTGCACCGCCATCAGATGGCGCTGGTCAATCAGCGGGAAGTGTATTCCGACACGCCGTCGTTTTCTTCGGCGCTGAAGTACGCGCTTCGCGAAGACCCGGACGTCGTGCTGATCGGAGAAATGCGCGATCTGGAGACGATCGAGTCGGCGCTCTCGATCTCCGAAACCGGCCACCTGGCCTTTGCCACTCTGCACACCAATTCGGCGGCGGAATCGATCAACCGCATCATCGATGCTTTCCCGTCCAATCAACAGGAACAGGTACGGGTGTCGTTGTCGTTTTCGCTTCAGGCGATCGTCAGCCAGGCCCTGATTCCCAAGGTGGGAGGGGGACGGGTGATGGCGCTGGAAATTCTCATTGTCACGCCGGCAATCCGGGCGATTATCCGCGATGATAAAGTACACCAGATCTACTCGATGATTCAGTCGGGGCAGAAGTTCGGGATGAAAACGATGAATCAGTCGCTGGTCGAGCTGTATCAGTCGGGGAAGATCAGCATCAACGACGCGATGGGATACAGCCACAACCAGCAGGAGCTGTCGGAAATGCTCCAGCGTCAGAAGTCCCCGGCATTCACATGAGCGAAGTGACGCGAAAGGATATCGACCATGCCAGTATTTGAATACAAGGGCAAGACCCTGGCGGGGGCGGTGGTGGAAGGGTCGATCACCGCCAAGGACCGTCCGGAGCTGGAGCGCATCCTGCGACAGAACCGGATCATGGTGACGTCGATCGAAAAGAAGGCGGCCGAATTCGAATTCAAGTTGGGGACGGGCGTTTCGCGGCTTGAAATATCCCGCTTCACCCGCCAGTTCGCGACCATGATCGGCGCGGGTCTGCCGATGGTGCAGTGCCTTGAGATTCTCGCCCAACAGGGGGAGAACAAGGAGTTTGCCA
>JACRAV010000440.1 GCA_016213305.1 Candidatus Zixiibacteriota bacterium
AAATCCTCTTTGCCGGCGTTCTGCTCGCCCCTGTACTGATTGCCAATTCCTACGGCGGGGGCACACTTCCGATGTCCCGATTCGACGAGCAACTGTCGTCGATGCGGTCGGAGTACTCGGTGTATTCCCAGCAGACTCTTGACAGCGCCGGGAAATCCGGGTCGCAGGACAAGGCATCGCGCCCCAAACATCTTTCGCCGGCCAAGGCGTTTGCCATGTCGCTGGTGGTTCCGGGCCTGGGGCAATTCTATAACGGGAGCAAGGTCAAGGCGGCCGGCTTCTTTGCGCTCGACGTCGCCGCCTGGGCGCTGAACTTCAAGTACCGCGCCGATGGAAGGGACGCTACCGCCACATTCGAGAAATTCCAGCAGGACAATTGGAAGCGGACCCGATACGAGGACCAGTATCTCTTGTGGGTCTATGGCAAGAACGACGACGATTCGATCACGGCAACCGAGGTATCGCATCATCTGCCCGATCAGCCGACCCAGCAGTATTACGAAATGACGGGCAAATATGACCAGTTCGCCTGGGGGTGGGTGGACGCGACTTACCAGGGGAAACCGATCGATTCGTTCAGCGCCACGTCGCCGATGGATTCCATCAACGTCAACCACCCGGCGCCCACTTCGAATCTTCGCTTTCAGTACGAGACCATGCGCCACGAGGCCAATAAAAAGTTCGATGCCGCCGATCGCTGGGTGATGGTCGCGCTGGCCAACCATCTGATCAGCGCGTTCGACGCGCTCCTGACAGCCAAACGCAAGAACAATCAGGGTGGGGCGGGTGAGTTCGGGCGGGTGAAGATCAAGGCGGACCTGAGAACCATTTATGCGTACCGCGACACGCCGTACCTTCGCTGTAGCTACGCTTTCTGAGGTAAAGTCATGTTTGTGTGCCGGATCAAATTGTTCCTCTGTACAAGCGCGCTGGTGGTAGCCCTCGGGGTTTGTGCCGATACGACGGCGCAGGCGCTATCTCAGCGGCAGAGTCAATTTGCATTCGACGACCGAAAAGACGAGTTTGGAGAAGCCAACGCGAAACCGTCTCCGGATTCAACGAAGGCGTCGGCGAAACCGAAGAAGAGTATGTGGAAGGCGGCCGGTCTTTCGGCTCTGGTTCCGGGAGCGGGGCAGTACTATCTCGGCCATCGACAAAAGGCGCGGGCGTTTTTCGGGGTGGAAACCGCCGGCTGGATCGGGTTTGCGTCGTTTCAGATATACTCCCACTGGAAGAAGGACGATCTCATACGCTTCGCTCGCGAGCGCGCCAATGCCCGGCTTGACGGCAAGAGCGACGAATTTCTCGATCTGGTCGGATTCTATCCGAGTATTCGTGATTACAATAACCTTGGCCGGGTGTACGATCCGGAACGGCCATACCTTGATGATTCCCCCGACAACCACTGGCAATGGCAGACGGAAGAGGATCGGACGGCCTACCGCACGATCAAAAACCGGAGCCGCGAGGCGCACCGTCGGGCGCAGTTCATGATCGGAGCGGTCATTGTGAACCGGATTGTTTCGGTGATCGACGCGGTGCGAAGCGCCCGGCAGAAGGAACGAACGATTGACGAAACTTTTTCGTCGGTCAATGAATCCCGCGTCCACCTGACTTTCGATCCCAATTCAGACCGCCAACAGGTGCGGCTGTCGATCACCACCAACTGGTAGTATGAATCGGACCGCGCTGATTATCGGGGGAGTCGTGGCGCTGATCTGTGGATGCGGCCGGCCGCCGCATACGGAACCACCGGCAACCTCGACGGCGGCTCCCCTTGCGGTAGTGGTCGATACGATTATATCGGGGGAAATTCTCGGGCAGACCATGAAACAACCGACCGGACTGGCAATCGATGCCGGCGGAAATCTGATCGTATCGGACGCAGGTAATCACCGGGTAGTCAGATTCACTTCGGCGCTAGTTCCTGAAACGGAAGTTGGTGGATATGGCACGCAAGCCGGACTGTTCATCCGTCCGGGGTATATGGTTGTCGATGCGTCCGGGATGCGGGTGGTTGACGAGGGAAACAAGCGGATTTGCCGTCTCGACAAACAGCTACGGTATGTCGATCAGATCAACTTTTCCGACCTTGATAATCCGCTCGACTATGGCACCCCGGCGGGGGTGGCGATCGACCGGTCAGGATACATCTGGGTGACTGACAGGGAAAAGAGCCGGGTGGTGGTGTATGATGTGGTTGGGCAGTTCAACCGCTTCATCGCCGAGTACGGGTATTCCGGCGGAGCGCTTTCGTCGCCGGAAAAAGTCATGGGTGTTCAATCTGGCGATCATGTCATCTGCGACGCCGGGAACCATCGGATCGTGATTTACGATCAATACGGCAATTACGACCGGGCGATTACCGATATGGAATTTCAGTCGCCGGTGGCGGTTTCGATTGACCGCGACGGCCGATTCTGGATTCTGGACCAGAAAGCGGGACGCATATTTGTCTTCTCGCCGACCGGCGCGCGATTGCTCGCGGTTGGACCGGATATCCCCGGCGGCGGCCGGATGCTGAGCGCTCCTTCGGATATTGTCGTCGATGGCGAGCGTGTGATTGTCGCCGACACCGGCAACGACCGCATTCTCATCTGCCGCGGCCTCTCGCAATAGGGAAACTGATGTCAAGGCGCTGGGTCTGGCTGGTGGCTCCGACTTTGGCGTGTGGTCTCGCCGCGAGCAGTTCTCAGGCCCGTACCTCAATTGTCATTAGCGGCGACGCGCTCACTTCGGAAATCAGACTGGGCGACGCAAGGATTATCCTTGGCTCCGACTCAGTGGTCCTCAACGGAAAGATACTGGCGCGGGGAGAAGATTATTCACTCGGCGGATTTCCCCCAGTGTTACGGCTCAACAATTTTCAGCCGGCACCATCCGATACCCTTCGCATCTCATTCTCTCCCTGGCCGGCCTGGTTGAAAGTCGATTGGGGGAGACCAATCCTTGCGCCGGAAAATCCGGGTGCGCCAATCCCAACGCCGCCGGGCGTGGGAGTGAATCCTCCTTCAAATCAGTGGAGCGATCTCCGTCTGTCGGGGAACAAGAGCTTTCGGGTGATTTCCGGCAGTACCGGCGGCTCGAGCTTTGGGCAGTCGCTCGATCTGGCCATTTCCGGTGAATTATCGCCGGGGGTGGAGCTGACCGGCGCGGTTTCGGACCGGGGGTATGATCCGATCTACGGCGTCGCCAACAGCCGGATCAATGAGTTCGACCGATTATATCTTCGGTTGAAATCCTTGCGTCTGCTGACTCAGGTCGGCGATATCACCATTGCCGATCCGCGCGGGCCGGGCCGCACGCGCGATATGTCCGGCGGATCGGCCGATCTCCACTACCCCACCTGGTCGCTGGGGGGAGTGGCGGCGAGACCGCGCGGAAGATTTCAGTCGGTGCGATTGTCCGGCTCCGATGGTTTTCAGGGGCCGTATCAGCCCGGAGCGGGGATTGCCGCCATCGTGCCCGGTTCCGAACAGGTCTGGCTCGACGGCCGTTTGCTCGAACGCGGCGCGAACAAGGATTACGCCATTGATTACCCGACCGGACGGGTGACGTTCACCGCCCTGCATCCGATCGATTCGCGGAGCCGGATCGAAATAGATTTCGAGCCGCTGGCCACGCAGTATCGTCAGGAGTATTTCTCAGGCGGAGGGGGCGTCAGTTCGCGCGATTCGTCCCGCCGCCTCAACCTGTCGATCCGGCGCGAGGGGGATGACCGGGGGCAATCGTTGACATCACTTAGTCCGCAGGATATATCGGCGCTGGGGCAATCGACCGATTCGATCATTGCCCTGAGCGGCGTGAAAGTTGATTCACTCGGCAATTACCGGTTGATGACCGACTCGCTTCCTGATACGGTCTGGGTGTATGTCGGCGTTCCGAACGGCGATCACACGGTACGGTTTTCGTTTGTCGGGACTGGCAAAGGGGCATACCGGTTTTTTGGGGGTGATCAGTATCAATTCGTCGGTGCGGGTATCGGAGACTATCAGCCGATTATCTTACTGACGGCTCCCCAGCGGGTGGAATCGGGACGATTGTCCGGGGTGGTCGGATTGAGATCAATCGGGGTAGTCTCCGCCGATGTGCGAATCTCTCGGGTCAGCCGGAATCTCTGGTCCGATCGGGCCGCAAGTGAGGCATCGTATCACCGACTGACGGCCGAAAAATCCTGGCAGTCGCACGGTGCGACCAACAAGCTGGCGCTCAATCGACAATACATCGAGGCGGGATTTGTGTCGGATCAGCGGCTGGATGATCCTGACCTGGCGCGACAGTTCTTAGCCCCATCGATTATGGTTCCCGACCGCACCCGAACGCGGCATGATGTCACGGCGCAGATATCACCATTCGGCGGACTATTGCTGAAACCGGAGGTGTCGCGGCTCGAATACGACGTGACTTTTCGATCACATGCGGTGGGGATTGGGTGCGACGCGAAAGTGTCGTCGCGGCTGAGTCTGGCCGGGGGGTGGCGCTCCGTCTGGTCAAAGTATCTGCTCTCGCCTGCGGACGGTCAGGGGAGGGTGCGGAGCGGGTCACTCGCCGGAGTATATGCCGCCGGGAAGACCAGCGTCAGGTCGGAAACGGAATATGATGAGCGCCACAACACCTATGGTGCGACGGCCTCGGGCACCAGATTCGCGCGGACGTCGCTGGAGGTGGCGAGCAACCGCAATTCGCTTCGATATGAATTTTATCGCGAGGATACGCTCATCACGCGCTGGAGTAGAAATTTCAATCGTCACCGGCTCAACCTCGGGGGAGAACGGAGTTTGGGGAGGATTCGGATCGACGGTATTCTGACCGGTCAATGGCTGGACCAGTCAACGGGGAACTCGCACACCTTACTGGGGCGGGCGAATATCGGCGTCGATCAGCCCCGCCGAAATATGCGCACGACCGCCGAATATATGCTGTCGGAGGAACGGCGCAATGCCCGTGGTTTCAGTTATCTGCAGGTCGATCAGGGGCGCGGGAATTATCGGCTCGATAATGGTCGGTACATCCCCGATCCGTTCGGGAATTACATCCGTCTGGAGGAACTCCTCTCCGACCAGCAGCGCGTTCGCCGGGGCGAGCGAAGTTTCCAGTTCACCAAAGAGGATAGGAACGCGGTGGTGCGGCTGAACTCGACGATCACCGAGGAACTTCTTCCCGCCGGAAGCCGGCCGATCTGGTGGCTGGTTCCGTTTGCCAGCGACCAATCCCAACCGTATTTATTCTACGACCGACGGTACTCGCTTGATATCCGACTGGTAAAAGTACAGTCGGTTCATCTTTTCAATATCGCCGCCGGCGACAACCGGGAACAGCGGCTGATCGCCGACCAGTCTCGGGTACGGACCGATCTGCGCCGAAAGCTGTATCTTCGTCAGCCGGTCCGACAGTGGTCGCTGGAGGAGGGGATCGAGTGGTTCAAAGCCGAGCGGGATATTCTGTACGGCGACGCCGGTCGATCGCTTGGCTGGCGGGTCAGCGGGGGGATTCGCCGTACTCTGACTTCGGGCGAGATCAGCGCCGAGCTGGGCTGGCGCACCGCAGAAGGGAATGCGCAGGAGAAGTCAAAATTAGTGACCATTCATTCCGCGATGCGGCTGTCCATTCCGAAGCGCGGTGAGATGCGGCTGGAGGCCGAAGCGTATCGGCAATCTGTGGAAGGGGTGATGGGAATTGTTTCTACGGTCTTGACGGACAATCATGAGGGAGGCAAGGGGGTCAACTGGACAGTCGCCTTCAATGCCGGAGTATCATCCAGTGTGAAGGCGAGTATATCGCTCAACGGCCGGTACGCCGATTCCCGGCCGGGCCAACTGTTTGCACGATCCGAAATGGTGGCGGAGTTTTAGATGGGCATAAGAGCGATCATCCTCGGATTGGCAATACTGGCGCTTAGCTTTGTATATCCCTGTTCGGCCGCTTCGCCCGGCGATCCGCCCCGCGTGATTCTCATAAAAGTCACCGGCGACACGACCTTCGCCAGGGCGACCAATGTCGCGTTTACAAAGGAGAATCTTGATGAGGCCATCGCCACGATTGTCCGACCATATCTGGATTCCGGGTATTATTACTGCCAGGCGACCGTTACGGATGTTGCATCCTCAGACGACGGCATGTCGGTTGAACTGCGGCTGATCCGGGGACCGCTTGTTACCCTGCATGATATCACCTGTGTCGGACTTTCGCGCACGAAGCCGGCGACCGTTCGCAAGTATATCAATCTTCCCGATAGTACGCCGCTGACCGATCGGGCGGTTTCCAAGCTCTCGGCGCGTGCCCGTTCAATACCATTTCTCACCATGAATGCCCCGGCGACGGTCGCGCCGCTACCGGGGTATACGGCGGCGGATTTGCATCTGACCTTTCGCGAGCCGCGCCAATTGGTTCTGCAAGGGACGGCGGGGTACCGGGCCGATGATCGCAACGGTTTGATCTGGTCGCTCACGGCCGCCATGCGCAATCTGTTCGGCGATGGACGGCAGGTGCGGCTGGCGACCGACCGGACCGACAAAGATCACAACACCCTTGGAGTTCTCTACCGCCAGCCGCTTTTTTGGTTCGGGGTGAGCGACTGGTCGATTGATTTGTCCACCCGCAATTTCCGCAAGCAGTTCTATGAGTTCAATTCGGCGGTGCGGCTTGAGACCCGGATTGGTAATCAGACGGCGGTTGGGGTGGGAGCAGGGTGGAAACGGGTGGACCCCGCCACCAGCGATTCGTCATACCAGCGGTACACGGCCGGACTCGATTACCGCAGTTCGAGTTTCGAAGACACAATCAATCCTGTCGGCGGGGCGCGGCTTGACTGGTCGGCCGCCTACGTGAACAGAAGATATCGGTCCGATTCCGCGTCAACACCCAGATCATCGCAGAATGAAACCAGAGCGTGGATCAAGGGGGAGTATTGTCGCAAACTGCCCTCCCGTCTGGTGGGAATCGTGGCTGGCAATTTCGCGACGCTTGAAACGAAGGAAGCGCTACCTCCGATCTCGGAACTGTACCTGATCGGCGGACATGGCACGCTTCGCGGGTACCGCACCGACCAGTTCGCCGCCCGTCGCGCCGCCTATGGCTCCGGGGAACTTCGCTGGCGGGGCAAAAACGGGTACCTGAGCGGATTCTGCGACTTTGCCTGGCTCAACCGTCCGGAAAAGAAGCCGGACAACTCGGTGGTCGCCGTAGAGCAGACACAGGTCGGATACGGCATTGGGCTGAACCTGATCGATCGCGGCCGGGCGGTGACACTCGCTTTCAGCTGGAATCCCGGTGTCCGCTTTCGCCGACCCCAAGTATTATTGAAACTGGTCACCGGTCTTTAGGGTTGATCTGCCGACAGTCGTCGGCATATTATCCGTTGTGTCACCATTGATTTCCGTCATTAAACTCATCCGCCCCGTCAACTGTTTGATGGCCGCAGTCGGTGTGGTGGTGGGCGGCTACCTGACGCTGGAACCACTTGTTTGGACATCGTTGCTGACGGTGGCCGTAGCAATTTTCTGTGTCTGCGCGGCGGGGAACATCTTTAATGATATCGGTGACGTAGAAATTGATCGAATCGCCCACCCGGATCGGATTCTTGTGTCGGGTCGGCTTGAGGTGTCCGCCGCCCGGCGGATTGGCCTGGCTCTCACTCTTGTCGGAGCCGTCCTGCCTCTCTTTGCCGGTCTGGCGGTGGTTCTCGCAGTATGGGTAATGATCGGTTTGCTGATAACATATAATAGGTATCTCAAGCGGGTGGCGCTGGCCGGGAATCTCCTCGTGGCGACTCTGGCCGCGAGTGTTTTCATGGTAGGCGGATATGCTACCAGTCCTCAAGTCGTTTTCGAATTACCCGGCCCGCCGATCGCGGCGCTGTTCGCTTTCCTCATGCATTTGATGAGGGAGATAGCCAAAGATACTCAGGACATGGATGCCGATCGGCAGTTTGGCCGTCGAACGCTCCCCATTCTGCTTGGCGAGCGAGCTTCGTTCATCTTTATCGCGGCATTAGCGGTTATTCTGAGTCTGGCAATATACTGGCCCTACCGCGAGGAATGGTTTGGCCGATACTACATGATCTTCGCTGGCGGGGGAGTGATACTGCCGATTGCGGTAACCCTGACCTACCTTTTTGTACACATGGCGGCCGATAAAGGCCGGATTCTGTCGGCGGTTCTGAAAGTGTCGATGGGGGTCGGGTTGCTGGCGCTACTGGTCGCCTGACCGAACTTCTGCTTACCTCCGTCGTATAAACGACCAAAGAGGCGGAGGCGTTGCGTAACTTTTGGCTTGACAAACAGTTATGCGCCGATAGTTTGGCCCTTTCGATAACTGAACTACCGACTTTTTGGACCAAAGATTGATAGGCATGTATGTTACGAAAACTGCTCTTGATTTCGCTCTTAATTCTCTGGATTGCTTCTTTCACCCGGGCACAGGATATCACGGTCAGCCAGTCGCTCAATCGCACTGAAGTTCCGTACGAATCCACGGCCGTATTCGAAGTCGTGCTCACCTGGTCGGGGCCAAGTGGCGCATTCATGTTCAACCGACCGCCCCACCTTGAACTGGAACGGCTGAAAGTGGCACAGGTGTCGTCCACCGTGTCGTCATCCGGGGTAGCCCCGAATGAGGTGACGACACGCAAGATCAACTTTGTGCTCAAGCCGACCTCAAGCGGACTGGCGACGATCAATCCGGCCGGATTTGAGTATCTACGTCTGGCCGACAGTGTGGCCGGCTCGGTTTCGACTCAAGCTCTGACCCTGACCGTGGCCGAGCCGATCCGGGTGACCAAGCGCAAAGCGGCGATGGCGGCCTCTCGGTGGCGTCTGGCCGTAACCGCCGGCGGCGTGCTGGTTCTCCTGGCGGGGGTGTATCTGTTCGTTCGGCGGCGGAACCGCCGACCCCGTCCGGTGGTACAAACCCCGGCGGAACTGTTTATCGCCGAGCTGGGAGCGCTCCGGCAATCGTCCGGCTCCGATCTGAAACGGTTCCAGACTGGGTTGTATAAGTTGCTGATAACGTTCCTGGCCGACGAGTATCGGCTGGCGTTGTCGGGGCTGACTACCCGGCAGGCGCTTGATCTCTTGGAACATACCTCGTTGACGCCGGAACAGAGAGTCAAGTTCGCCGGTTGGTTATGGCGGGCGGAGCGTGAGAAGTTCAGCCCCCTGGCGGTGGCGCCGGGCGAGACGATCCGGCTGGAAGCGGAGATCCGCGATTTTTTTGAGACGAACATGATGTCAAAACGCTGATGGAGGCGCGATGAACGTAGATATCCAACAAATCCAGGCCACGGTCGAGAAGGAGTCGGCTTTTGTCGAAAAGCTGACCACCCAGATCGGCAGTGTGATTGTGGGGCAAAAGTACTTGATCGACCGTCTCCTGGTCGGGATTCTGGCCAACGGCCATATTCTGATCGAAGGGGTTCCGGGACTGGCCAAGACGCTTTCGGTCAAATGTCTGGCCGACGCGATCAAACTCAAATTCCAGCGACTGCAATTCACCCCCGACCTGTTGCCGGCCGATCTGACCGGCACCCAGATCTACAACCCGCAGAAGGCGGAATTCTCGGTCAAGAAGGGACCGATCTTCGCCAATATCATCCTGGCCGACGAAATCAACCGCGCCCCCGCCAAAGTGCAATCGGCGCTTCTTGAGGCGATGCAGGAGCGGCAGGTGACGATCGGCGACACCACCTTCAAGCTGGACGAGCCGTTTTTGGTGCTGGCCACGCAGAACCCGATCGAACAGGAAGGAACCTATCCGCTTCCCGAGGCCCAGATCGACCGGTTCATGCTGATGCTCAAAATCACCTATCCGACGCCCGCCGAAGAGCGGATCATCATGGATCGCAACACCGCTACGACCGCCCCGGTGGTCGAGAAAGTCGTCTCGCCGTCGGATATCGTCAAGGCCCGCGAGGTGGTCAGATCGATCTATGTCGATGAGAAGGTGAAGGAATATATCATTAATATCGTGTTCGCCACCCGCGAGCCGCAGAAGTACGGACTGGCGGGAATCAAGGATATGATCGCTTTCGGCGCCTCGCCCCGGGCCACCATCTACCTGAATCTGGCGGCCAAGGCCCATGCCTTCCTGCGGGGACGCGGGTATATCACGCCCGAAGATATCAAGGCGATCGGCGCCGATGTCCTCCGCCATAGGGTGATCCTGACCTACGAGGCCGAGGCGGAGGAAGTCACGGCCGACGACATCGTCAAG
>JACRAV010000442.1 GCA_016213305.1 Candidatus Zixiibacteriota bacterium
GGCCAAAATCGCCTGATAGAACAACACCTCAGCGGCGCTGACCACCTGCGCCCGGGCCGCGGCCTGGCCATCCAGCGCATACTGTTTGTAAAGGCGCGAAATCGACATGGCCGAAAACACTTTGCCGCCTTCCCAGAGCGACTGCCTCACCGACGCGGATAATCCGAATGAATTGTTGTACCCGGTCCGGAATTCGATGCTGGTCGTGTCCGCCTGGACGAAGAACGACGGGATTTTCAGGTTTCGGTCGTACGACCCATGGATGGAAATATCGGGAAATACGTCGGCCCGCGACGTGACAATCTGCGACTCCGCCTTCCGGACTTCCTGCTGGGCGGTCAAGTACCCGCGATTGTTCTGCACCGCCAGGTCACGGACCCGCTCTACCGTCAGAACGGTCTCGGCACAAAGCGATTGCCCGATGACCAACCCAAAAATGAACGTGGCCGATCCTATACTAAAGTGATTCTTCATTGCGTTTTCCCTTTCCCCCCGGGCGTACAGATAATGCCGCAGAAGAGCCGTTCCTGGGCCTTCAAATTGACTATGTCCCGGTCGAACACCCGCCGCACGCTTAAACCGTCGATCAAGCTGAAGGTGAACACCGCCACATGGCGGCGCTCCCGGAGAGTGGCGCCGTGACTGGGATCGATAGCGTTGGCCACCATTTCCACGCCGTCGCGGTACGCCTTGTTGACCAACCGACGGATTCGGGGAATGGCCATCGCCGACACCCAGAAATCGAGGTTGTTGTGGGCGTTATAGATACCACATTTGGTGTTGAATTCCACCATCGCGGCAAAGAATGTCTCCGGCCGCCGTCCGGTGCGGACCGCGTTGGCAATCCATTCCCGCCGCTTGTCCATCAAGCTTTTTACCATCGCGTACAGGATGTCTTCCTTGCTTTCGAAGTGAAAATACAGCGCGCCCTTGGTCAGACCGGCATGGACCGCGATTTCTTCGGTGGTCGTATCCTGATACCCCTTGCGCAGAAACAGCCGCTGGGCGGAGCGCAACAACTGGACCCGCCGAAGATCCGCCGGCAGTTTGGGGCTTTGTTTGATTCGTCTCATCGTCACTGTCCTCTCACGCAAACCGTCCGGTCGGTATCTACTACATACCGACCAACCGGTATGTATAGAAGTGTGAACGGTCTGTCAAGGAATATGAACGGAACAACACAGAGAAGGTTTCAGCAAAAAGGGGGGTTCATAGCCACTTTTTTCGCCAGAAGTACAACAGCATCGCCCCGATGGTCGCGCCGATGATGCCGATCGCCATCCCGTACCCCCACGGCTTGTCGATTTCCGGCATATACTTGAAATTCATCCCCCACAGCCCCACCAGAAAGGTGGGGGGAATGAATATAGCGGTCAGAATGGTCAGGACTTTGATGATCTCTCCGGTCCGCGTTGACACCGACGAATAGTAGATTTCCAGTGACGACGTCAGTATCTGCTGGTGGGAATCGGCGATTTCATTGATCCGAAGGAGGTGATCGTGGATATCTGAAAAATACGGCGTCAGGGCCGGGGTCACCAGCGGATAGTGCTGGCGCGAAATGTGATTCACCACTTCCTTCTGCGGGCCGACAATCCGTTTGAGGGCGATGACGTCGCGCCGGAGCGTGAAAATCGAACGCAGGGTCTCCTCCTCCGGTTTGCCCAGCACGTCCTGCTCGATCCGGTCAACTTCATGGTCGAAGATATCGAGCGTGGCGTTGAAGTTGTCCACCACCGTATCCACCACCGCATGAAAGAGATAATCCGCCCCGCGCGAAATGAGCCGGTCGTCGCGTTCCGCCCGGCCATACAGATAGTCGAACATCCGGTGCTCGGTAAAGCGCACCGTAATGAGGTAATTCTTGCCCAGAAAGAAGTTCAGTTCGCTGACTTTCAGGCCGTGCTCTCTGCCGATATAATCCACCACGGGAAAGACCACAAACAAGTAGCGCTCGTAGTCGTCGACTTTAGTGCGCGAGTTTTCCGCGATCACGTCCTCGATGGCCAGCGGGTGGAATTTGAAATCATGGGTGAGGATGAACAGTTCCTGGTCGGAGGGTTTGAGCATGTCGATCCAGAGGATCGAGCCCTCGGCCGCCATCAGCCGGTCGAAATCCTGAATCTCGTCGAGAACCTGTACGCCCTCGGCGGGCTGATAATAGTACGACCAGATCACTGTTTGCGCTCCTCAACAAATACGCCGTCTTCGTTGATGCGGTCGAAGATGATGTCGTCTTCATGCCTGTCCTGGATTTCCCTGA
>JACRAV010000444.1 GCA_016213305.1 Candidatus Zixiibacteriota bacterium
CTTGTCGGTTTCGCCGAAATCATTGGTGGCAAGTGTTACGGCGCCGATCATGATTTCTTCACCGACCGTCCCCCCTTTCCCCGAAAACATGGCGGCTTTGGCCTTCTTGATTTCTTTCTGAAGCGCGGCGTTCGAATCTTTCAACTGCCGGACACCTTCGAGCGCTTCCGACTCGGGCCGATTGACCGTCTGGCCGATCTCGCGGCGGAATTGCTTGAGTCCAAGCAAATATTCGGTCGCTTTCCGACCCGTGATACATTCTATTCGACGCACACCGGAAGCAATTCCGGTCTCGGCCACGATGACGAATGATCCGATCTGTCCAGTGCTCTGTACATGCGTGCCGCCGCAGAGTTCTTTGGAAACGCCGGGCACCGACACCACCCGCACCGTGTCGCCATACTTCTCGCCGAACAATGCCATCGCGCCGGATTTCTTCGCCGAATCGACATCCATTTCTTCGGTAACTACCGGATGTCCGGCGATTATATCGCCGTTGACTATTTCTTCGACCTGCCGGATTTCCTCGGGTGTCATCGGCTGGTGGTGCGAGAAATCGAACCGCATGTACTCAGGGCCGACATACGAGCCGGATTGCTTCACGTGTTCGCCGAGAACTTTCCTCAGCGCCGCATGCGCCAGATGGGTGGCGGTATGATTGCGCATGATATCTCTTCGACGATCCGAGTCTATCTCCGCTGTTACCGGCTCTGAAGCAAATCTGTTCCTCACGCTATCCTTGAAAGTACCAACGTGAACGAGTACCCCGTTGACCTTTTCAACCTCTTTAACATCGATGTAGATACTTGGGCTATATATGCGCCCAGTATCACTGACTTGTCCTCCCGATTCGGAATAGAATGGACTCCTCGCGAGTGCCACTGCAACTCTACCGTCAGGCAGTGTGGTGCCGGTTAACAATTCCGTACCAATGGACATAGGTTCATCACTTAATTTGATTTCATGTGCAGGCTCGGTCGGCTGCAAGGGCTTTCCTCTATTGGCAAATTCTAGCCAAGCACTGACAGACGCATTGGTTGACAGAAAGCTCGCCCCCGCCCGCGATCGCTCCTGCTGTTCCTGCATCGCCTTCTCAAAACCAACCTGATCGAGCACCAGATTGTGTTCGGTCGCGATAATTTCCGTCAGGTCATACGGAAATCCATACGTGTCGTACAGCTTGAACACTTCCTCGCCCGGCACAACTTTGCTTCCACTCGCTTTGACTCTGTCGGCTACGCGGTCGAATAACTGACATCCCGTATCCAGCGTCCGCAGAAACGATTCTTCCTCCGCCTTAATCACGTTCTGCACATGATTCTGCTTCTCTTTGATCTCCGGGTACGCCTCCCCCATCTCCGCCACCAGCGCCGGCACCAGTTTGTAGATAAACGGCTCGTGCATGCCGAGCTGTCGCCCGTGGCGGGCGGCCCGGCGCAATATCCGGCGCAGGACATACCCGCGTCCTTCGTTGGAAATCCCCGCGCCGTCGGCCAGACAGAATGTCAGGGCGCGGATATGATCGGCGATGACATTCTGCGACACCGGATGATCGGCGTACTTTGTTTTTGTGACGTCGGATATCGCCCTCACGAGATGCACAAACAGATCAATCTGATAATTGGTGTCGGCCTTCTGCATGATCGCCGCAATCCGTTCCAGCCCGGAACCGGTATCGACCGACGGTTTCGGAAGCGGAACCATGGTTCCGTCTCCCGGCTGATCGTACTGCATGAAGACCAGATTCCCGATTTCGATAAACCGGTCGGTCTCGCCGTTGACCGTGTGTTCCGGGCCAACGCCGTATTTCTCGCCGCGATCGAAATGAATCTCCGAGCATGGCCCGCACGGCCCGATATCCCCCATCGACCAAAAATTGTCCTTCTTGCCAAAACGCAGAACCCGGCCGTTCTTCAATTCCGGCGCGATCTTTTCCCAGAGCGTGAACGCTTCATCGTCCGACTCATACACGGTGGCATAAAGTCGATCCTTTGGGAGTTTCAGTTCCTTCGTCACCCACTCCCAATGGTAATTGATCGCTTGTTCCTTGAAATAATCGCCGAACGAGAAATTCCCGAGCATCTCGAAAAACGTGTGGTGCCGCGCGGTGAACCCGACATTGTCCAGATCGTTATGTTTCCCTCCCGCCCGCATGCATTTCTGCACGGTGGTGGCGCGGGGGAAATCGGCTTTGCGGCGGCCGGTGAAAATATCCTTGAACTGGTTCATCCCGGCGTTGGTGAACAAAATGGTCGGGTCATCGAACGGGATCACCGGCGATGACGGCATCACTTTGTGATCGCGCCGCGCGAAGTAATCTGTAAACGATTGTCTGATCTCGGCGGTGGTCATTGTGGGTCGGTCTTTTCTTGTTCCTTCAGGAGTCGTTCAAACGCGGCTTTGGCCGGAGCATACCCGATACCTCGCCGCGACAGAAAAGTATAGGCCTTGCGGCGGACCGATTCAACCTCAATCTCGGTCGAGGACACGAACAACCGCCGCCTCTGCATAAGCGCCGCGTAGGCAATCTCGGTTTCGTCGCGGTCGCCGAGAACCAGGTCAACCGTCTGTTCGGCCAGTTCCCGGTCAATCATTTTCCGTCGGAGCACCGCCACCAGATAGCTTCGCCCGGCCGGGTGCCGCTCCAGAGTAGCGCGTGCCAGCATCATGGCAACATGCCCGTCATCCAGCAGTCCCTTCTGCTCGTATTTCCTAACTATCCCCGTAACAACATCGGAAGCGAACTGTTTGCGCTGGAGTTTAAGCCGGACTTCGCCGATGGCATGCGGCCGGAGCGCCAAAAGACGGGCGACTTCGCGATCACACGCTGATAACTCCGCCTCGCGGACCAGATCGGCCACCTGAGGCGAGGTCAGCACAATCCCCTCCTTGAGCCGATGCCTGGCGACAATCAAGGGATCGACCGGAATCGGATCCGATCGGTCGGACAGGGAAATCTGGAATACTCCCCCCCGCTCTTTCATACCGGTGATGCGAACGGTGTCAGCCACGCAAATTATCCTCTCGCATAGTCCGTCAACCTCCGAAATAGTCTGCCGGCCCAAGAAAATAGGTTGACATCGGAATTGATAGTGGTTTACTTGATGTCATTGGAAGCACTACGGTAACCTGTTAGACGGTAGCGGGTTGAAGTTCGACGAAATTGGCTTCCGATGGAACCTGTTGACGCAAAGCAAGTTCCCGGACCGTCTGAAACGCGATGCTACATTTACTCACGCAGGCAAGATATGGAACTTGATCTTCAGGGCAATATCGAAAAGTTCACGCTGGCCGAGATATTTCAACTGGTGGCCGCGGGACGCAAATCGGGAACGCTCGGCATTCAGCGCGACGATTCCATCGTCATGATCTATTTCGACCGGGGCGAGATCATCTATGGCTACGGTCCCCGGCAGACATTCCACCTCGGACAGCTCCTCAAGGAGCGGGGCAAGCTGACCTCGGCGCAACTTGACGAAGCAGTCCAGACCCAGGCGCGGACCGACAACACCCGTCGA
>JACRAV010000043.1 GCA_016213305.1 Candidatus Zixiibacteriota bacterium
CCGCAATGTGCTCCCCACGGAATATCATGAAGTACAGATCACCCGGCGTCTGTTCCGGAGCGGCGAGTCGGAATACCTGCTCAACAAGGTCCCGTGCCGCCTGAAGGACATCACCGATCTGTTTGTCGATACCGGCATGGGGGCGCACTCGTATTCGGTGATTCAGCAGGATATGGTGGATGCGGTCATTTCGGACAAGGCCGAAGAACGCCGGTTTCTCTTTGAAGAGGCGGCCGGCATCACCAAGTACAAACAGCGCAAGAATTCGGCTCTGCGGAAGCTGGAATCGACCGATCAGGACCTCCTGCGTTTGAAAGATATTTACGCGGAAGTGAAGACCCGGTCCACCTCGCTATATCGTCAGCACAAGAAAGCCGAGCGGTATCAGGGGATGGCCGACGAGATCAAGTCGTGGGAGATATTTCTGGCGGCCACGCGTGTGCGCCAGAGCGAGACCGAGAGGCGGCAATTGCAGGCCGAGCGGGAGACGCTGGCGGATCAAAAACTGGCGCGGGAAACATCGCTGGATGCCCTTTCCGCGCAATTGGAAGCCGCCCGCCTTCAACTGCTGGACAACGAACAGAAACTAAATGGCGCGGCGTCCGACGTTTATCAGTTGTCCGAGCAGGCCCATCTGATCGAGAAGGAAATATCGGTTCTCAACGAAAAGATCACGGCGGCGAACGTCCTGATCGACAAGAACCGTGATGAGATCGGCGCTATTGAAGAGCGATCGACTTCGCTGGCCGAGCAGGTGACGTCCGCCGAGCGCGAGGTGAGCGATCAGGCGTCGCACCTGCAAGCGGTAACGAGCGACCTTCGACAGGCCGAGACGGCGCAGGCGGAGGCCGACCGGAAGCTGATGGAGGCGCGTTCCAGCCGCGAAGACCGCAATAGCCGACTGATCGAACTGGAGAGCCGGATTTCATCGGGGAAGACGGAAGAGCAGGCGTTGCGGGAGCAGAGCGCTGAGCTGGAGTCGTTGACGCAAGCACTGGCGTCGGCCCTCGATGAAGCCCGCCAGAAGCAGTCAATCCTCACCGGACAGCGCAACCGACAGCAGGAAGAATTGCAGGCGCTGGTGGACCTGAAACAGGAACAGGAAGACAATCAGGTGGCGCTGGGTATTCGTATTGAAGCGCTGGTTGACAAGAGCGAGGAGCTGTCGCTGGAGATAGCCGGTCTTTCGGCATCGATTGAGGCCTGCCAGGCGCGCCGCCATCTGCTCGAAGAAATGATGCTCCACTACGAGGGGTACGAGTCGGGCGCGGTTTCGGTGCTCGAACGCAAGGCCGAATGGCCGGGGATCGACGGCACGGTTGCGGAGCGGTTTGTGCCGGTGGAAGGTATGGAAGCGGCCTTAGAAGCGGCATTAGGCGAGATTTCCCGGTATGTGATCTGTCGCGACCGACAGTCGGCGGAGTCGATTATCTCGTTCCTTCGCGAGAATCGGAAGGGACGTATCGGCATTGTGGTCCCCGATTCAGGGACGATCAATCCGGTGGTAAAACGCCCCGAACTCACTCAGGCCAATGTCGTGGGGTGGTTGGACAGTTTTGTGTCCACCGATGAGTCATTGCGCCCGCTTATGGAGGCGGTTCTGGCGCGGACGGTGGTGTTCAAGGCGGGGACGTCGCCCGATGAGGTTCTGGCCCGTCTCCCCTACGGTTTTCAGGCGGTGGCCACCGACGGTGTTTTGTACAGCAAAAATATAGTGACGGGCGGTTCGGATGATTCGTTCCCGCTCTTTCGCCGACGCGAGAAGATTCTGGAGCAGGAGAATGAGATTGCCCAGATCAGCGGGCGGCTGGATGCGTACCGGGAGTCCAAGAATCAAGTGGTGGCGGAACTGGGTGCGGCCCGGGCCGATTCGAGCGCGTTAAACACGACGCTGGAGACGCTCGATGACGATATCGCCGCCGCACAGCGGGCGATTGCGGAGACTGATTTTGCACTACGGTCGCTGGCGACCGAGTTCGAGCGGGTTGAGCGGGAGCGCAACGGCGCCAATCAGAAACTGGAGAGGGTCCGCGGACGGCAATACGAACTGGGTCTGGACGCCACCCGGTTGCACGAACAGAAGACATCGCTGGTGGGAACGCTGGGCGGCGAGATGTCGCACCTTGAGGAAATCGAGAAAGCGGCCTCCGAGGCGCTGGAGCGACTGTCGCGGATGCAGGTGGCCGAGATCGAGTGGCGGAGCAAGGTTCAGCAGGCCGAAAGCCGGATCGGACATTTACGTGAGATTGCCGCAGGGTTGGAGCAGACACGGCAGAGCAAGGCGGACGAGAGTGAGCGCGCCCATCAGGATATCACCGCCTCGCGAGAGAAGGTGGCGACGTTCGAGGGACAACTCAAGGAACTTTTCACCGCCCGCGATGCCCATGCCATGAGACAGGAACAGCTTCGCGCCGAACAAAACTCCCTGATGGCGGACACCTCCAGCATCGAAGCGCAGGCGAAACAGCTTCGAATCGAGCGCGATGGATTTTCGGAGCGGATTCACGGCCTGGAGACACGAATCAGCGTGATCCAATCCGAGGTGGCGGCCATTGTCAGCCGGTTGCGGGATGAACACTCGGTGGATGTCAACACGGTGGAGATAGTTAATCCGAATGCGGAACTGGACGATGAACAGGCCCGCCAGCGGCTTCAACAACTCAAGGAGCAACTTCGCAGTTTCGGGGCGGTGAATCTTCTGGCGCTCGAAGAATACAAGGAAGCCAGCGAGCGGGAACAGTTTCTCGGCGAACAGTTGCGCGACCTGACCGCCGCCCGCGAGGACCTTACCTCGACCATCACCCAGATCAACCAGACGGCGAAGGAAATGTTCAACGAGACGATGGAAAAGGTCCGCGCGAACTTCCAGCGTCTGTTTGTCGAGTTGTTTTCGGGTGGCGAGGCCGATGTGCGACTGGAAAATACCGAAGATCCTCTGGAATCGAATATCGAGATCATCGCGCGGCCGCGCGGCAAGAAGCTGTTATCGATCACGATGATGTAGGGCGGCGAGCGGGCGCTGACGGCGATCTCTCTTTTGTTCTCGCTCTATCTCGTCAAGCCGTCCCCCTTCTGCATACTTGACGAAATTGACGCGCCGCTTGACGACGCCAACTGCCGGCGGTTTCTCAAGATTATCCGGTCGTTCTCCAACCAGACGCAGTTTATCACGATCACCCACAACAAGATCACCATGGAAGCGGCGGATAATCTGTACGGCGTGACGATGGAACAGCCAGGCGTCTCGAAGCTGGTGGGGGTCCGGTTTGGCCAGAATGGAAATGGGAACAGCGACGGAACCGAGCCGGTGACGGTGGACGTGGCGGCGGACGAAAGCGATCTGCCGAGGTCCATAAGAGATCGGCTGTCGTCGGAGATCACGATCTCGCCCGATGAGCCCTCTTCCTCATCGTGATCGACCGGCATGTTTTCCCTGTTCGATAAGCTCAAACAGTCGCTGTCCAAGACCAAGGAAGCGATAGCGGGCAAGATCGCCCAAGTGGTGACCGGGCGGAAGATCGATCAGGACTTACTCGACGACCTTGAAGAAGCCCTTATCGGCGCCGATGTCGGCGTGGCGGCTTCCACCCGCCTGATCAATTCCATAAAAGATGCGGCGAAGAAGCAGAACCTCACCGAAGGGGATCAGGTGACCGGCCTTTTGAAAAGCGAGATTGCCGCGATTCTCGAGCGGCCCAATCGCGGCGGCGGATCCGACACTCAGATCAAACCGGTGGTCTGGCTGATCACGGGGGTGAACGGCGTGGGTAAGACCACCACGATCGGCAAGCTGGCCACGCTGTTTGCGTCACAGGGGAAGAAGGTGATGATCGCGGCCTGCGACACGTTTC
>JACRAV010000042.1 GCA_016213305.1 Candidatus Zixiibacteriota bacterium
CCGCTCCTTTCATTTAAGCTTCCAGCCGGGAATATATCCCGGCGGGAGCGGCCTTTCCATAGTATCGAAATCCCTTGTGGTTTCGACAGACGGGGGAAATTGTTCAGAAAATTCGGCATAGGTGTATTTGGCCTCTTCATTAATGGGAGCGGACCAAGAATCACCAACGAGTTGCCGGCGAAAACGGAGGCGGCGCGGTGGCGTCCGGTCTCCCGCCCTGACACTCCTGAGCAGGGGGACCGTTGGGTGGGGAGGCCTCGACAAGCTCGGCCTGACTCATTTTGATTGTGTTACGCAGACGTCCCCGTCTGCGCTAAGTACGGTAGGTCGGGGTCCGAGTCCGCCGCCAGGCGGACGAGCAACCCGACATCTTCTTTGGTTCTCACCCCGGCCAACTGGCCTGTCGAAGAAGTCCCGTTTCAGTCATCGCGAGCCCGGCTTCAGCCGGGCGTCGCGATCTCGCTTTGAATCGTATGTTGTCAGCGAGATTGCGACGTCGACCGGCAATTATCGGACTCCTCCTAACGACAAACTTCCGGGGCATTTCAACCGCCCCCTGGCCGTGGGTGACGTTCTATCCAATTCAACGATGTTCAATCGCTACCGAGTCCCTGACTTACCGATCAATTCGTCTTCTGACATGAGACAAGTCTCCAATCGATCATTCACGTTCATGATCACGGCCACGGAATTGAGTTCCTCACGCGGCAGTATGTTCAGAACTGACCCGGTCCCTATTGATTTCGGGCGCAGATACTTCAGAGATACTGTAGACTTCACGGTAGAGTCGAGCGAATAAGAGATCGTACTGAGATCTAACAGACCGATTCCCCGGTTTCCGCTCGCGACAAGGAGTCTATTCCTATAGAGCGCGATTGATTCCCAGCTAAGATTACTATCTACGAGTCGTTCCGGATACCCTGCCCACCGACTGGACTGGATAAAATTCTCAACCGCGACCACCTCCAGCATGCCGGCCGGCAGGCAAATCGATATGTGCTGAGAATACCCCATTTGCCCGGACGACGACGACAAGACCGCGACTGATCGTGTGTTCGCCACTGCCTTCTTGACGCTTTCATAGGTTCCATGTACCTGCAATCTGCGCGCCATGACAAGGCGGTGTTCCCCTCCAAAGTCGGGTTGGTATCCAAGAGCCCATATTGGCAGGAGCAGGTTGTCAATTGCAATGAGGTCACCACCCGAAATCGCCAGGGCATCAATTCGCCTCTTGTTCTTTATGATGTGGTTAGGGACATGAATTGACTGCCAAACACGCAACGAATCGGCAAGACTGAAGTATCCAAGAACCTGGGAAGTTCCTTCACCTCCAATATACAGCCGATCTGGAGTCAGACCGCAAGACAAGCCTCGAAACCCCTTCGGCAGTGCAATATCAGGTTGCTGAATTACATTTCCCGAATCGCTAATCTGGGCTACCCCTACGGTTGATCCAACATTTTCAAGGGAGTAAATCCAGCCTGCGTTATTACACACTACTGCGTCATATCGCCCGGCCAGATAGCGCAGACTATCACTCGAAGTCCACTGTCGTACGCCCGGCGGCATGTTCGGAGTACGCCGCGGAAACGGCACCGCACCAAGTATAATTGTGCGTCCATCTGCTGTCGATGTAATCGTGCACCCGGCTGAGTCAGGGATTAGTGCCAAGCCATGAAATTCCCGGGAAGAAAACTGGGAGTAACTGTTTCCACCAATGGCCAGCAGGACTACGAGGGCGACTATCCTCAACATGCTGTTATCCTTTCCCACTATGGATTGAGCACCAACTGATCGACGTAGTTTATCCTGCGCTTGTGCAACATAACAGCCAAAAACACTCCAGTATCCCAGCCCGCCGTCGCTATCTGTGAAAAGCCACGAATTTGATATGTGGTGTCAGGTCTCCCACCCTGACACTCGTACACCGGAACCGCACCTGGTCGGGAGCCGCACTGACGTCCCCAAAACAGCAAAAGGCCCGGCATGGCCGGGCCTTTTTGTGCAGGCGAAGACTCGAAAGTCTTTTACCGCCAAGTAAGCCGTATGCTCTACTGCTTCTCGGGGAGAGGTACCGCCGCCGTACCAGTTGCGTTTGCGGGGCGAGCGCCGTTGGAACGGGCCTCGCTCACTTCCATTATTTTTCCGCCCATATCCGTACCGTTGAGGCCGGCAATCGCCGCCTGGGCATGTTCCTGCGTCGGCATCTCGACAAAACCGAACCCCTTCGGCCGGCCGTCAAGTTTGTCCAGCACAATTCGGACTCTGGACCCTTCGCCGAACTTGGCGTAGGAATCACGAAGTTGCGGTTCGCTGGTCTCGCGCGCGAGGTTGCCTACATGAATGTTCATCCGACTCTCCTTGGTGTTTACCGGCCGCTCCCGTTTCGCTACGGAAGCCGAAGGCACGATAAAGTTAACCGGCGCGTGATAGCGCCATTGTCACCAGATCAATGATTTGACAAGAGTTGAAGTGCCAGGACAAGACTTGTGAAACAATCAACGGGGGACGCTTGCTCATCCAGTATAACGCAATCCATCAACCTTGGTTACTGTTTATTTCAGTTTTCGCTCAAATAGATGCGGGGCGGACGGGTAAATATTTCCCCGCCAGTCCACAACCGCCACTCGCGCCACGGTTTACGCACCCGCGGACCCCAAAAAAAGTGCCCCGTACCGGGGGGGAGGGAATCGGCACGGGGCGAGACGGCGATACGGTTGTCAAGCATGTTGTCAGACCTACCGCCGATCTATCTGTTGCAACAAAGTAAGTATACGCAATTGTTCCCCTGAAAGGTGATATTATTTCGGGGTGACAATTGGCAATTTGAGTCCATGCACTCCATTTAGTTACGGAAAGGTAACGATTTAGCCGCCCCCGATTTGTGTGAATCTTTGGGGTCGGTTTGCCGATATAATAAGGGTATATGAGCGCTCTACGTATCTTCAAGCCCGGTCGAGGGTTGCTTGTCATCGTCACGGTCGCCGGCATCCTGTTGGCCTGCAACGGTGTCATTGTGGGACCAACCGACGGAACGGTGTATCATCTCCTTGGCCTGGTGGCGGTTGACCCGAACATCGCGAAAACCGTGGCTATCGCCCATGTCACACAGGATACGACCGTTTCGACCACCAGTTCGGTGAAGTTCGATGGTCTCACCTTGAGTTTTAACAGCGCGCCGTTTGTCGGCGATTCGGCCTACTCAGCCACCTGGAATTCAGCCGGCCAGTTTGCGCAGGGAAATCATACCCTCAAGATCTCAGATTCCACCACCCTGCCAATTCAGCAGATCACCATGGGTCTTCCGGGATCGCTGTCGATCATCGGCGTCACGCCTGCCAACCGCTTGAGCAACGGCAGTGATATCGTCAAACTTGACTGGTTCGGCGGAACCGGCGCGAGCGGTTTTGTGATCGCCGCGGTCCGCACGGGCATGGAATACACGGGGGTCGGCTACTCGATTTACGCCACGTCGATGTCCACCTCGGCCACTTTCCCACGCGAGGCGTTCTATCAAACCAGCCCCACCACGCCCGACACCGGCTGGTACCACCTGTATGTCTATGCCTACACCGGCGCACCCGACAGCGCTTACACCAAAGTGATTCTGCCGGTCGGATTCCCGTCCCAGCTGGCGGACAACGTCAACCTGACAAAACTCAAGGGCCATGTCGGGACAGTTCGTCTGGCCGCCTACGATTCGGTGCGGGTGGCTCTGCTTCCGTGAACAACGCCTTGTTCGATGATTCCAACAGGGGCCGGTCCGGCCCTTTTTTGTTGCCGCCCCAACCGACAAACGGTAGGTTTGTTGCCTGATGGTTGATTATCAAAAACTGATTGTGCAACTCTCCGGTCTGGAGACCGAGCAGATCAATCCGCGAACGACCGATATCGACCGGCTGAGCGCGATAGAGATTGCCCGCCGGATCAACGACGAGGACTGCCGGGTGCCCCAGATTGTAGCCGGGGCGCTGGAGCCGATCTCCCGCGCCGCTGAAATCTACGCCGATACACTGCGAAACGGCGGGCGCGTATTCTATATCGGCGCGGGAACGTCGGGACGACTCGGCGTGCTCGATGCCGCCGAATGTCCTCCTACTTTCGGCACCGATCCGGCGCAAATCATAGGAGTCATTGCCGGGGGTCATCCGACGCTGGTGCTCTCGCGCGAAGGGGTCGAGGATGACCGCGAAGCGGCGGTGCGCGATCTGGCGGCCCACGGGATATCGGCGAAGGATTTCGTGATTGGAATCGCGGCCTCGCGGCGAACGCCGTACACGCTGGCCGGAGTTGCCCATGCCAAATCGATCGGATGCCGTACGGCGGTGATTATCTGCAATGTCGCGAACGGCTTGGAAATCGAGCCGGATCTGATTATTGCGTTACTGGTTGGTCCTGAAGTCATCACCGGTTCGACCCGGATGAAATCCGGCACCGCGCAAAAACTGGCGCTGAACATGATCTCGACCACGGCCATGGTTCTGCTGGGGAAAACCTACGGCAACCTGATGGTCGATTTGCAGGCAAAATCAGACAAGCTGGCCGCCCGCTCAAGAAAACTGCTGATGGAGTTGTTGCAGGTGACACTAAAGGAGGCGGACACGCTCCTTGAACAATCGGGCGGATCGGTGAAGACCGCCATTGTCATGCACGCG
>JACRAV010000046.1 GCA_016213305.1 Candidatus Zixiibacteriota bacterium
CAGGGCAATAAAGGGAGGGGCGGCGTTGATCCACGCCACCCGCAAGCCGGGAGTCATGGTCTTGGAAAAGGTTCTGAGGGCAATGACCCCGTCGCCGCCGATCGACTTTAAGCTTGGAACCGGTGATCCGGCAAACCGGATTTCACCGTACGGCGAGTCATCGACAATCGGAATCGAGTGCTTGGCGGCGATCTCGCACAACTTTGTCCGCCGTTCGGCCGACATGGTTATCCCCGTCGGATTCTGGAACGTCGGCACGACATACATGAACCGGGGCTTGTATCTCCGGATATTTTCTTCGACCTGATCAACCCGCATCCCGTCCTGATCCATTTCGATAGCCGCATATCGGGCGCCATAGAAATTGAATGCCTGCAAAGCGCCAATGTATGTGGGGTTTTCGGTCAGAATATAGTCACCCGGTTTGATGAGCGCCCGGGCCACCATCTCGATCCCCTGCTGGGAGCCGGTCGTGACAAGAATATTTTCAAGCGATGTTCGCGAGCCACGGGCGGTCGCCCGCTCGGCGAGAAGCTTCCGGAGCGGCACGATTCCCAAAGACAGCGTATACTGGAGACAATCGGGAGAGTGCCGTTCGATCACCTCCGCGGCAATCCTGCTAAGCGACTCGCGTGGAAACAGTTCGGGCGCGGGAAGTCCGCCGGCAAACGAAATCACCCCCGGCTGGGAAGCGACTTTCAGAATTTCGCGGATGACCGACGGCTGGAGCGCCACCACATCAGGGTTGACATGCCAGCCTTTCACCCGATCGGTCGCTGATACCTGTTCCACGTACGATGTCCTTTCCAATGACCGAACGCCTCACTGCGACGGAATGGTGCCAATATATCGGCATCTTAGACCTGCGCCAAGGGAAAACCTGAGGCATCCATCCTTGACAAACAGAGTCTACAATGAGTATTCTATACACATGCCCTGCTCCGATGTCACTGAAATTCTTAAATTGCAGATCGATGCCGAAGATCGCGTGGTCGGATACTCGCTAACCAAACGGACTTGCGGCGGCGCCCTCGGCAAGGAAGCGCTTTTGTTGAAGTGGTGCGGCGGCCTTCCCGCCTCTCAGGTCATGGGAACCACGGTCGATCAGTTTCTCGACAAGTACTCGTCGGACGATCCGGCGGTGGAGTTTGTCCGGCTGAAGCATCTTCTGGCGCTCAAAAAAGGGGTGGCCGCGCTGACCGGCGAAATCGCCGCCCGTCCCGACGACAGCATCGCGGTCGAATCCATCGATTACGGCCCGGAGGGGGTCGAAATGGTTGCCCACATCAAAGTCGATGTGATGACCGATGAGATCAAGGCGTGCGGTCGTTGCGCGGGGTGCGGAACCAACCGTTAGCCGGTGATTCGCCGACGATATATCGACATCAGCCAATAAAAAAATGGCGCCCCGCAGAATTGAACTGCGGACACACGGATTTTCAGTCCGTTGCTCTACCAACTGAGCTAGGGCGCCATTGAGTCGTCCAATCTACTCGTTTTTGAGGGGATGTCAACCCGATTTTACCGGGACCGGGAAAACCGCTCCTTGACCGGCGGGGCAAACAACGCGGCCAGGGCGAGCGCCGAGCACAACGGCGCAATCGTAGAAAAACGTTCCTTCAAGGTGAAGATCGAAAGCACGATCACCAGCGCATTTATGATCACCAGTCCGTACCAGCCGAACTTCCGCTGATCGCGAAACGCAAATGCAAACAGATATTGGGCAATACCCATTGCTCCGAAGAAGATTGGAGTAACCATATCCGTGTAGTTGCGATCGAGCATGGACAAGGCTATTTTCACGCCCCCGTACAACACATACATACCGGCAAAAACATAGGCGTACCACTTCACCGCCAGAAAGATGAGCGGTCGCCCGGATTGTTCGCTTGCTGATTTACTCAATGATTGGTGCCTCTCCCAATATACCGGCTCCGATGAAGCCGGCATCGTTGCCAAGAGTCGCCTTGGATATGCGGACATTTTCCGCGGCCGGATTGAGCGCCCGCTTGCGCACCTCTCCGGCTACCGCTTCCACAAATCCGGCGCCGCCATCGGCCACGCCGCCACCTATTACTACGATCTCAGGATTCAGAAGATTCACCACATTGGCGATGCCTATAGAAAGATATTCGGCCGTTTCCTGAATGACAGATACGGCAATCTCATCGTTCTTCCGGGCCGCCGCAAAGAGTTTCTTGATACTCAGGTTCTTCAGCGACCCTTCAAGAACTTCTTCAAAAACAGGCGTTAACCCATTGGACAATTTGGCAGTAAGACGCGTTATAATCGCTGACGAGTTGCAGTACGATTCTAAACATCCATTCGAGCCACACCGACATTTCGGCCCGGTGGCATTGATACTCATATGACCAATTTCGCCGGCCGCATGACCGGCTCCCCGCCACAGACGGCCGTCCAGAATGAGACCACCCCCCACGCCCGTTCCAACTGCTACGCAGACCACTGATCTATACCCAATTGCCGCGCCGAATCGGGATTCGGCCAGGGCCATTACGTTGACATCGTTGTCAACCAGCACCGGCATATTCAAGCGGTCGCGTAGAATGGTTCCGATTTCTACTCCCTGCCATCCCGTTATGTTGGGAGACACTCCGAGCACTTTGCCGGATTTCCAATCAACAGCCCCGGGCGTCCCGACCCCGAGCCATTTCACTTCAAAATCTTCTTCGGCGGCGTGGTAGAGCAAACTTTCGGATAGGTTGGCGACCAGGTGCATGAGCGGATCGGCCCCCTTGTCGGCCATGGTCGGTCGCTGTTCCCGGTATAGAACCTTACCTTTGGGGTCCACCAGACCGAACTTGATATTGGTGCCGCCGATATCGATGCCGGCGTAAGCGGGTTGGCTGGGCATACAAGTCGAGCTTGCTGGTACTCTGTTCCTGCGGTTTACCTGACCGTCAATCGGCCGCGTGGTTCATTTTAGTCGGCCAACATATTCCGGATGGAACAAGCCGTCAAGATTAAACACCGGCCTCGTCCGCCGGGGAGGATTCGGAAGGCGCAGAGATCCGGAGTTTCATCTTTGACATCGCGATAACCGCAATGAGGACCGTTCCAATCGCGACCACAGCCAGGATGAAGTGCAATACTTCGGGCGTGGCGACCTTGGCCTGCACAAAGACGGGAAGGTAGAACATGAACGCATCAAGTAACATCATCCCCGCGATAATCAGGTATCGCCGCGCCGAGTCCGACCCGAGCGCAATTGCGAGCAGGGCGCCCGACGAGGCGTGGAACGTCAGCCGGGCGCCTCGTTCGAACAACTGCCACGACAGGACCAGAGTCGGTTCGGTGATCTTGAAGGCCTCGAACAGCGCAAAGCCGGCGGCCACAAACACCCCCAGTTTCGCCCAGCGGCTGATCGCCGGCTGGCGGTGGAAGATCAAGGCATAAATCCCCAGAAGTTTGAGGATTTCCTGGATGACGCCGCCAGCCAGGGCCGGTAGCGCTCCCCATAAATAGAGATTTCCCCCCTGGCGAAGTTCCGGTAGCACGAAGTGGCTGATCACATACTTTTGGGCCGGATACTGGGTGACCAGGGCAAGTCCAAAGACAATGACCCCGAAGATGAGACCAAAATAGGCATCCTTCCAGGTAAAGGCCCGGGCCGCGAGAAACAGCGCCACCAGCCCCGCGGGGATGGTATATATCAGATAGTGTGCGCTGAGCGACACCCAGGTTGCCAGATTCTGCGGCGTCGAACCGGCGCCTTCCGCCTGTGTCTTTTGTACCAGGTCAAGATAGGCACGGGTATTCAGTCCGGGATAGTCCACGCGCGCCAGACGGTGGTCCGGCGTGATGAAAGCCGTCATCTGCTGTGGTTGGGTGAACTGGACGGCGATAACCGAATCAAACTTCCCTTTCCACAGCTCACGCCACTCCACCACCCCCACCTGAGCCGCCACCGTTGCCGTTGACAGCACCTGCGGCACAAAGATCGTGTCTTCTATTGTCGCATGCTCCGTCAGATCGCGCGTGGCCAGATAGATTTCCAACTGATCGACAAAATAGGCATCGAGCGCATAATACTGGCGCGGCCAGGGAACGGACTGCTTCACCTTTTCGCCGTTGCGCGTGAAATACCCCTCAAAGGCATCCCCCGCCCGTTCGAAACTGTACTGTTCCTGGCGCTCCTGCACTTGAAAATCCAGTTTGTCGGCCAGCATTTGTCCCATGTCGGAGACATGAAACTCCGTCTGGACCGCCATCGCTTGTTCGCCGCCGATCTTCTGGAAGTCGATTCGCACTCCGCCCTTGATTACCAGAGCGGATTCGTCGTCGGTCGTGGTGCGGCTGTCGATACCGGATATCAGCCGACCGAGTACGGTGTCGCGGGACACAAACGTCCACAGCCGCCGCTCCCCGATCGGCCGGAACGCCTCAACCGAAGCGGCGCCTTTGATGGTTCGCGGAGTCTGGGCAATCGCTCCTGTGACCAGCCACAAAGCGGCGCCGATAAAAACTATACAAGTCTTACGCATAATCAGCCCCGAACATACGATGTTGAAATCGACCGGGCAACTACGATTACCGCCGGGCGGTGATCACCATATCTCTGGAACGCGCCGAAAACGGCTCGGTCAGCAGAAGATTCCCCGCCGTTTTCACCTGTCGAAACCCGACTGATTTTAGCAACCCGGTCAGTTTCGGCCCCGGTAGCGGTTGGTACGAATGGACGAATGTCTCAAATGATGGCGCGGTCTGCGACAGGTCGGTGCGGATGACATGAAGACCGATCGTCCCTCCCTGCCTCAGGGCGTACCGATGATACAAAATCTGGTCGTGACGCGATACTTTGACCGGAAACGGCACGCCGTCTTCAAAGACCGCCGGATTGAGCATTTGAATAACCAGATGTCCTCCCGGCTTCAGCGCCCGCCGAAATTGCTTCATTGATCTTGTCAAAAGCGGAATCGACGGCACTCCGGAAAGGGAATTGGCCAGACAGACGACGAGATCGAACTTCTGCCCGAACGATTTGGGCAGTGCCTCGAAACGGGCGGTTTCGAATCCGGCCAGCGAACCAAACCGAGCGCAACGCTCCGACGACAATCGCACCATCCCGGCCGAAGCATCGACCCCCACGACCGCTACTCCCTCTTCAGCAAAAAGCTGTGAGGTCAGACCTGTCCCACACCCGGCATCGAGAACCGAGGTCGGTTGAAAGGCCTTGATCAACGCACGGACCTCATCGCGGTGTCTCGGCTCACGCGCGGCGGAGCCGGTCATCTGGTCGTACTCGGACGCGTACTTATCGAAGAATGAAACTGTTTTCGGATGTGACATGGGTACACTTTCTACGGGTGGCGATACGCCCCCGATTTGACTCCCGGCATCATCTGCACATACTTATCGGTCGGGATGCCGTTTTGCCACGGCCCCCACATTTTGGCCGCGAACAGAGAACCCCAGAAGAAGATCAACAGCGACAAGGCCCAGGCGCGCGGAGAGATGGTCCACCGCTTTGACACCGTCTTGATTTCAAGCGTCTTCCGCGCCGGACAGACATCCACACAGGCCATGCACCCGATACATTCATCAGACACCACCTCGGCACGCTTTTCGACTTTGATCCGCGAGGGACAGGCAATGGTGCACGCTGAACACGAAGTGCATGACGACTCCACCCGCTTGATGCGCGTCGGCGAGACCAGCCCGGCCAAACCCAACAATGCGCCGTACGGACAGAGGTACCGGCACCAGAACCCGCGCACCACAATTGAAAGCGCCACCAATACCACCAACACAATCAGGGCCAGCATGCTGATATCGGTGAAGAAACGGAGCATCAAAACATCCGCCACCATATTATAATCGGTGTACAGAAATCCGGTGACCGCTTCCGGCGACATGGCAATGAATACGGCGTAAAAGAAAAGTCCGAATAGAATATACTTGAGCGATCGGAGCGGCCAGTCGAGCCAGCGGGGTGGCGTCAGGCGATGCTTCAGCAATCCTTCTCCGAAGTCGCCGATCCGCTCGGAGAGAAAACCGACCGGGCAAATCCACCCGCAGAACCCCTTTTTGAAGAGGAATGCGGTTGCCAGAATTACGAGGAAAATGACCAGCCCGGCCGGATGAACGGCATTGATACTCCCCGTATGCCACCAATCCCGCAAAGAGACCAGCGAGCTGATCGGAAGCCACCCTTCGACTCCCGGCGGACGCTCAATCGGGGTCGTGGTCGCGCCGCTCTCGATGTACCTCACCCAGAGATAGAATTGGACGCCGATCCAGATATTGATGGCGACCGAAAAGAGCTGGCTGTAGAAACGAAGCGTTTCGGTCGATTGCCGCTTTCGGCGGAAAATCACCTGTCTGACCTGTTGGGCAACCTGCGGCATACACCATTATCCTCTGACGCAAATATCGGCAACCCACCCGTGGAAATCTTTGATTATAGTCAAAAGCGGATAAAAAAGGGACCGCACCGGCCCACTAATGGCCGGACTTCCCCAGCTTTTGGGCGAAATACCGCACCAGATCGGCGCGCTTGATCGTCTCCTGAAATCCTTCGGCGGCCAGCCATTCCTCGCGATCCGAGGTCTCCTTTGCCACTGTCTTCCCCGCCGCCAGATTTTTCACCGTCACCTGCCCCGCCGCGAACTCATCCGATCCCGCTATGACCGCAAACGGAATCCCCACCTTGTCTCCGTACCTGATCTGTTTCGAGAGATTCTTGGTATCGCCTGAAAATATCTCGCTGGGAATGCCGGCGGAACGAAGCTCCTGCACAATCGCCAGATACTCCGGCACCCGCTCCCGGTCCATCACCGTGACCAGCACTTGCGAGGTGGCCGATTTGGCGCTTATGGCCTTCAGTTCAAACAGCGCGGCCAGCAGACGGTCAACCCCCAGCGAAGTCCCAACCGCCGGAATCGAGCGACCCAAGAAGCGGTCCACCAGATTATCGTATCGCCCGCCGGAAAACATCGAGCCGTACAGAGGCAGATCCAGAAGTGTCGTCTCGAACACCGGACCGGTGTAATACCCCAGACCGCGAACAATGGTCAGGTCAACGCGGGC
>JACRAV010000047.1 GCA_016213305.1 Candidatus Zixiibacteriota bacterium
AAATGCGCCGGAATGACAGTAACATGCTCATCTATATAATTGGGGCGGGGGATGAATCACCGTCGAGTTCGTAGTGAAATTGATCAGAAAACATGAGGTGTTGTGGTCGGCGGAGATTCCTGTCCGCCGACAAGGAGGGGGTATCTCGCTTTGAATCGTATGTGGGAAACGAGGTTGCTTCGTCGCTCCGAACCCTTCGACAAGCTCAGGGTGAAGTCGCTCCTCGCAACGACAGATTTGTTGGGGTTTTTCAACAAGACTCAAGCTCTGGGGCACAAAGACCTGAGCTGTTATTGCCGAAAATGTGCCGATGTGCATGCTATCCTCCGCACGGTACCGGCAACACTCGGATAAACAGATGATCTATTAGATACGTAAGATCGGAGATATCAATACCGGGGCTAGGGTCGACTTCGGCGGCCTCGAGCGGTACGGGGGGCGGCCCACCAAGGAAGAGATAACTGATCAGCGCGGTGACGTCGGAAATATCCACGTTGCCGGACACATCAACGTCGCCGCAGTCGCAGGCGATGGTTGCGGTTTGGCCGATCAATTGATGGCATGAATTATTTGCCGACAAAAGGGGTGATCTTAGTGTAAGAGTAAGCCGGCCGTTTGCGGTATCGCAATAGAGGGGATCGGCCGAGAAATTCCCGTTACTTCCGGTCTGATCCGGCGGGCCCCAGTAGTTCCAAGTGTTCCCGAACACGTTGTTACAAGAGAAGATGCCGAACAAATCGCCACTCTGACCATCAGTAAACAGCCCATACCAATTTCCATGAAATGCATTAGCACTCATTCGAATACAACACGCAGAGTGTAGCCACACTCCCTCGTGGTTATTTATGAAAGTACAGTTTGTAACTTCCATGTATGGGAAATTACCCGTCGCAATCCCAGCGTCACAATTATAGAATTGGCAAAAACTCACTTTCATCGACGCATTAGTGAGACCGATGATGCCAAATGCACAATTCCGGAACTGGCATGCGGTCACTCCTCTATAGTCCCCGGCGTAGTCCCCGGCCTCGACTCCAACTTGACATTGAAGGAAGATGCACTCGCGGACATCGTATTGGTCCCCACGGCGATAGCGAATCGCGGGCCAGCCGTTCGCAAGCGTCAGCCCAACAGCAGAAATCTGATTGTGGGGTCCCTGAAAAGAACGACTCAGAAAGACCCCGTTCTGCAGGTCAATGGTCGTAAACGATGCGCCGTACCTGGAGGTGACAGTTACACAGATTGAATCATTTATCGGCAACTCCCGAAACCCAGTTCCAGAATACGTCCCCGAATCAAGCAGAATAGTATCGCACTTCCCCGCCGCCGCCAGCGCGGTTTTCAGATCCACATAATCCGACGGCACATTCAGGACACCTGCCTGAACCGTTGTTGCCGACATCAGCAGTGCAAAAACGACCTGCAGTCTGAGTGGCCGCATCAATGATTTCCCCTTCCTATACTACCAATCTATCCACTTTCGCCGTTTTCGCCACCCCTTTTCATCCCCCCCTTTCCCCTTGACCTGCCCGCCCGAATGTGTATATTGGCGGGTCTATATTACGTAAGAAGGAAACGAACTGATGAAACGAACCTTTCAGCCGTCGAACCGGAAGAAACTCAACGATCACGGCTTCCGTGCCCGGATGGCAACCAAGAACGGCCGCAAAGTGCTGGCCCGCCGCCGTGCCAAAGGGCGCAAGCGCCTGACTTCCAAAGTTGCCCGGAAGAAATAAGTTTCCCCGGTCCCTGAGCCTGAAAAGCCGGGTCGAAATAACCGGCTTACTCAAAGAAGGACAGCGATTTACGGGGAATTGTTTTTCTCTGGTCTGGCGGCCGCAGGACCGCTTCGCCTGGTGCGTCTTAGTCTCCAAACGACTTGGCTCCGCACCCCAGCGGACGCGGGTCAAGCGGCTTTTTCGTGAGGCGATTCGGCTGGTCAGATCGGAATTGCCGGCCACCGGTTTGATCGCCATCCTCCCTAAGGCCGGGTGCCAGAAACTGAGCTTCGATGAGATCAAAACCGATGTCCGCCGGATTGCCGCACAGTTGCGCTGACCAGCCCCGAGTGTCGTGGGCGGCCTGGCCGTTTATTCTGCTCATCTACGCCTACCGATTCACGTTCGCGCCGCTACTGGGGGGGCAGTGCCGGTTCTACCCCACCTGCTCGCATTACGCAGAGGAAGCCCTCCGCGTTCACGGAGCATGGCGCGGGAGCACGTTGTCGGTCAAGAGGTTAGCTCGATGCCACCCGTGGCACGCAGGTGGGCACGACCCGGTGCCGGAGAGGGAGTCGAAGTGAGCGGCCCACGCGGATCAGCGTCGGGCCGTCTGGTGGGGACATTTGGCGGCACATATTACTAGTGGCCTGCCCCTTGCGGCCATACCCTCTCATAGTGTAGCATAGCATGATGGTAATCTCGAAAAACATGTACAGGGAAAGTACCCGTGGATAAAAAAACAATCGTACTCGTCGTCATCCTCTCGCTCATCATCATTTTCTTTACCCAGATTCTCCAGTTCTTTGGTCTGGTCCAGCCGCCCCAACCGATTCCTCCGCAAACCGCCGCGGATTCGGTTGCGGTCGTGGCACACGACACCGCCGCCACCCCGCCGGTCACTCAGGCGCCGGTTCAATCCACGCCGCCGCCGGCGTTTGTCGCGGTTGATTCGGCAGTGATGAAGGCCGACACGATCACGGTCAACACCAACAAATACACGGTTCTGCTCTCGTCGGTCGGGGGCGGACCGGTGTCGATTCGGCTGAAGGATTTTACTTATCGCAATAAACAGCCGATCGAGATGCTTCCCGAAACCAAATCCGCCGCGCCGGTTGCCCGGTATGCCGGCTCGACGGTATCGACCGGTATCCTTCCCTTTACCTGCACCCTTGCGCCCGGTTCATACGATGCGACCCAGAAGGATCTGCGGATCGAGTATGTCTATCAGAATCCCAAGGGGGGCGCGATTCGCCAGGCGTACACGTTCCACCCGGACAAATATGATTTCGATCTGGCGCTGACGGTCGAGGGGCGCGAACAGCTTGGCTTCGAGCGTCAGTACAATCTGTACTGGCCGACGCCGCTCGGAGTGACCGAACCGAGCGCCGAGCATGATTACGCCACGTTCGAGGCGGTTGCGCTCATGCTCAAGTCGCGCGAGAATCTCAACGACTTCAAGGACGACCAGCTCGATCAGTCTCTTTCCGGTCCGGCCGACTGGGTGGCTCTGCGAAGCCAGTATTTCGCGGTGGCCATGATCCCTCACGGCGACAGCGCCAACGGTGTTTTCGCCAAAGGCCATAAGGAATCCGTCACCCAGAACGACAGCCGGTTCGAGAAGCGCCAATTGATGGTCGGTCTGGATATGCCGCTTGGCTCCACCTCAACGGTGGTGGACAGTTTCACGATTTTCGCCGGTCCGCTCGATTACACGCTGATGTCCGACTACGATGTTGATCTCGAGGCGATTCTGGATATCGGCACCACGCCGTTTCTGGGGATGATTATCAAGCCGTTCGCCATCGGCATCATCTGGCTACTGCCGCGCATGCACGATGTCATTCCCAATTACGGGTTCGTCATTATCCTGTTTGCCATACTGATCAAGCTGGTCACTCTGCCGCTGTCGTTGAAATCGTACAAATCGATGGCCGCGATGAAAGACCTCCAGCCGAAAATCGAGGAGTTGCGCAAGAAGCACAAGAACAATCCTCAGCAACTCAATGCGGAAACGATGAAGCTCTACAAAACGCACGGGGTGAATCCGTTCTCCGGGTGTTTGCCGATGCTTCCGCAGATGCCGCTCTTCTTCGCGTTGTTTGCCGTTTTTCGCTCGACGATATTGCTACGCGACGCGCCGTTTGTCTGGTTCATCAATGATCTGTCGCGCGGCGCCCAGAGTTTGACCGATCCGTATATGATTCTGGTCGTGCTCATGGTCGGCGCGCAGTTCTTGTCGTCGGTGCTGACCATGTCCGGCAATCCTCAAAACAAAATGCTGGCCTATTTGATGCCGCTCATGATGGGATTCATCTTCTATCGCTTCGCGGCCGGGCTGGTGTTGTACTGGACCGCGTTTTCGCTGTTGTCGATTGCCGACTACTACCTGTTCCATCGAAGCAAGAATGCCGAAGTGAAATCGCCCGTGACGTCATGAAGGGCCGAACCGCCAGCCGCGCCGATACCCAGGACACCATTGCCGCTATCATCACGCCTCCCGGCGAGGGAGGGATCGCGGCCGTGCGCGTGGCCGGGTCGAAAAGCCGCTCGGTGCTCGCCCGACATTTTTCCGCCAAGCATTCAGACGATGCGGAGCCGCATCCCTTCTTGATGCGGCTCGGTTATTTCAAATCACTCGATGGTGAAATCCTCGATGAAGTGATGGCGGTGTTCATGCCCGAGGGCCGATCGTACACCGGGCTTGAGCAAATCGAAATATTCTGCCACGGCGGCCGACAAGTGGTCAAGAAAATCCTGGACGAAATACTCAAGGGTGATATCCGCGCCGCCGAACCGGGGGAGTTCACCCGTCTGGCGTTTGAGAACGGACGAATCGACCTCTCCCGCGCCGAAGCAGTCGCTGAAATAATTGCCGCTGAGACCGAGGTTTCATATAGAGCAAGTCGGGAGCACCTATTGGGAAATTATTCGGAGCATATCGATATGCTCCGGACTGAGCTGATTGGTGTGCTGTCCGAAGTTGAAGCGTCGATTGACTTTACCGAAGATGCTCCAGAGGTCGGGGCCGACTCCCGCAAACTGCTGATACTTGTCGATTCGCTTGTGACCAAACTTTCGGCGCTGGCCGAGACATACCGGGGCGGGCGCATTATTTCCGAAGGGTACACGATTGTAATTGGCGGCAGGCCGAATGCCGGGAAATCATCACTGTTCAACCTGCTCCTTCGTAAAGAGCGGGCTTTGGTCACTCCGACACCCGGCACCACGCGGGACTATCTCCTTGAGCGGATTGATCTGGATGGATACACGGTCAACCTTATCGATACCGCCGGCCTGCGTCAGGGCGGAGGGAAGATAGAACGCGAGGGCCAGCGCCTGGCCAAGGGGATGATTGCGAAAGCCGATCTGGTGATCTGGGTGGTCGATCTGTCAAAACAGAACTGGGCGAAGTTGTTAACATTGGACATAGAATCGCTTGGCAGTGCGCATATTCTATTGTTGGGCAATAAGATAGACATTGTTAAGAAGGCGGCGAGTTTGAGTTTGTCGGCCAGCCAAAAGATTATTGGCGCCTCCTGCAAGACCGGGATCGGGTTGAGCAAGCTTCATCGCGAGATTGTCGGTCGGATCGAAAAGTCGATGCCAGACCTGACATCGGGGCTGGTGGTCACATCGGCCCGCCACCGGCAGAAGTTGAAAGAGAGTATCAGGCATTTGCGCCTGGCCAGAACCAAAATCGAAGGTTCGGTATCGCCGGAATTGGTCGCTTATGACCTCCGCACTGCGGTCTCATCGCTTGGTGAAATCACCGGAAAAGTCTATACAGAACAGGTGCTGGGCCGTATATTCTCAAGGTTTTGTATAGGCAAGTAAGCACCGGACCGATAGTTCCTCTGTTTCACGTGAAACGTTGGGACGGCCGGATACTTGAAGACTGAAGACAAGCAGGGTATGAAAACGCATACGGCAGATTTCGATATAGTTGTCATTGGCGGCGGTCACGCCGGGGTCGAGGCGGCTCTGGCCGCGGTTCGGATGGGGCGGAGGGCGGCCATTGTCACGATGGACCCGCAGAAGCTCGCCCTGATGTCCTGCAATCCGGCTATTGGGGGAATCGGTAAGTCCCAGCTTGTCAAGGAAGTCGATGCCCTTGGTGGGCTTATGGGGGTTGCGACCGACGGAACCGGGATCCAGTTCCGGCGTCTGAATTTGTCGCGCGGACCGGCGGTCTGGTCCACTCGTGCCCAGGCCGATCGCATTGGCTACAATGCGTTTGTCGTCGAGTATGTCGCCAAACAGAAGAATCTCGAAGTAATCGACGGAGTGGCGGGGGAAATACTGGTCGACAGCGGCCGTGCGATCGGGGTCCGGCTGGAGGATGGCCGATCAGTCAGCGCCCGAGCGGTGGTGGTGGCCTCGGGAACATTCTTGGGCGGGCTTATACATATCGGCGAAAAGCACTTTCCGGCCGGCCGCATCGGAGAACAAGCCGCCTACCAGCTCTCCGAATCGTTCCGTGCTCTCGGATTCGAGATTAGCCGGCTCAAGACCGGTACACCGCCCCGGCTTGACGGCCGCACGATCGACTGGTCGGTGTGTGAAATACAGCCGGGGGATGAACCGATTCCGTTCTTTTCATCGCGGTCACGCCGGGGGAGCTTCACACAGACCCCATGTCATTTGACGGCCACCTCCGAGAAGACCAGAGAGATAATCGATGCCAACAAGCATCGCTCGCCGATCTTTTCCGGCCAGATAACCTCGCGCGGCCCAAGGTATTGCCCGTCAATCGAGGACAAGTTCCACCGATTCGCCGA
The DNA here is from genome assembly GCA_016213305.1 of Candidatus Zixiibacteriota bacterium. Taxonomy (GTDB): domain Bacteria; phylum Zixibacteria; class MSB-5A5; order GN15; family FEB-12; genus JACRAV01. Next base: position 6,500 of record JACRAV010000047.1, read on the forward strand.
CAAGCCGAAACACCATATCTTCCTGGAGCCGGAGGGAAACGGCACCGACGAAGTTTATCCAAACGGCTTTTCAACGGCACTTCCCGAAGAGGTCCAGCGGGAAGCGATTCGCACAGTAATCGGACTTGAGGGTGTGACTGTCACACGCCCCGGGTATGCGGTCGAGTATGACTACTGCCCGTCACACCAGATCAAGCCGTCGCTTGAAACCAGGCGCATCCAGGGGCTGTTTTTCGCCGGGCAAATCAACGGCACATCCGGGTACGAAGAGGCCGCCGCACAAGGGATTATGGCCGGGATCAACGCCGCATTGTACTGTGTGAACGAGCCAGCATTTATACTCGACCGGTCGGAGGCGTATATCGGGGTGATGATCGACGACCTGATCACCCGGTCGATTACCGAGCCTTATCGGATGTTCACCTCGCGGGCCGAATATCGGCTCGCCCTGCGCGAAGACAATGCCCGCGACCGTCTGAATCACCATGCCAGGCGTCTTGGACTTATCTCCGACGCGGAAAGCGATCTCTTTCTGAAACTTGACTCCGATACTCGCGTCACTGTGGCCTTGCTGGCGAAAACGAGAGTCAAGGTGGCAGATCTGAATAGACTATCCAGCCAGCTCAAGAAGCGCGACTCGCTCACCCTGGCCGAGCTGATCCGCCAACCAGACTTGGAATTGAATGAGCTTCTTCCAGTGCTGGTACGACATACTGACGGCCAACGCGATGGTATGGAATCACTTGAGCGGGCCGCTATCCAGATCAGGTATCAGGGGTATATCGATAAGCAACAAAGGGAGATAGACAGGTACAAGAAGCTTGAGCACGACCGCATTCCGTCAGACTTTGTGTTCCAGTCGGTTCACGGTCTCAAGACTGAAGCCAGGGAAAAGCTGAGCAGGTTTCGCCCTGTCTCTGTCGGTCAGGCGGGCCGAATTGAGGGGGTAACCCCAAGCGATATGGCGGTTCTTTCGGTTTATCTGAAGCGTCACCGGGAAACAGCGCGGGCGGACAAGTGATCGAACTCGAGTACAATATCGATTCGGTGCTTGATCGATTTGGCGCCGAAAAGTGGCTCGATCGGTACTGGGCCATCCTATCTCAAGAGAACCAGAAGGTCAACTTAGTTTCACGTGAAACAGACCTCCCTCGGTTTCGGCGCCTTGTCGCGGAGGCGCTCCTGCCCTTTACCCAGATTGAGAGAAACTTTGATTCCTACCTCGATATAGGTTCCGGCGGCGGGATACCATCAATACCCTTACTACTTGCAGGTATCGCCACCGGAGAGGCAGAGCTATTTGAGCGAACGAAGAAGAAGACCGTCCCCCTGGCAGGTATCCTAAGAACCCTGGGCTTGACCAGCGCTACCATTGTTCCGGAATCCTTTGGCGAACGGGCGATTGGGCGGTCATTTTCGTTGGTCACCCTTTCCTATGTGACCCTCACCCCAACCCTGTTTGACTCAATTCGAGCCCATCTCAAGGATGGAGGCGTGCTGGTTTATTACAGCCATCCTGAGTTTGCCGCGCAGATTCTGAAGGTACAGCTCTTCAGTTATGCACATTTCGG
>JACRAV010000049.1 GCA_016213305.1 Candidatus Zixiibacteriota bacterium
CTCGGTGATCGATGCCACCGGCTCGCCTTCAATCGGGATAACTCCTTTGCCGAGTTTCCCCGTCGATTCGGCGATCAATTGTTCGATCCACGGCACGAACGGCGCCATCCGTTTCGATGCCACAAAAGTCAGTTTGTCCCGTCCGCTTATCGCCCCCGCCGCCATCAGCGCTCCAAGGGACAGAGCTGGATTCGATTCGTCATTGCGCTCGCGAAGAATGCTCTCGCATGCGACCGCAGAGGACAGCAATTTCTTCAGGTCCACTCCGGCAAACCAACCCGGCACGAGGCCGAAAAGTGATAGCGCTGAATACCGACCGCCGATATCCGCCGGATTGAGAAATATCTGACGGTACCCCGCCGCACGAGCCGATGATTCCAGTTCCGATCCCGGGTCGGTGATCACCGCGAAGTGACGTCCGATATCGGCAATTCCCGCGCCTTTGAGCGCGGCGGCGAAGAATGCTTCATGCGAGCGGGTTTCAATCGTCCCGCCCGACTTGGAAGCCACAATGATCAGAGTATTTGGCAGGGACAATTTCCCCGCCACCGCCTTGATCGCCGCGGGGTCGGTCGAATCGAGGATATCGATGCTTTTCACGCCCGCGCGACGCCCGAACATCACATTGAAAACTTCGGGACAGAGCGAGGACCCGCCCATGCCGCACAGCACTATTTGATTCAATCCGTCCTTGAGCGCATCTGTGCCAAAGGCTTCGATCTCTCCGATCCGGCCCACCATCTGCCCCGCCACATCAACCCAGCCCAGCCGATTGGCGATGAGCGTCCGGAGAGCATCGTCCTTTGTGAAGACCTCGGCCCGGCGAGCCATGATGTTCGATAGAATCTTTGCGCGCACGCCGGTAGCCAGCATCTTTCGGTAAGCACTGCCTGCCGTGCCGGGGTGGATCACGAACAACGACTTTGATCCCGCTTTTTTCATGACCTTTTCACCACTACTTCTGGATCGACCGGACCAGCCCGGCCCGATCCTGACTCTTGAAAAATGCCGTACCCATGACCAGTATGTCCGCACCGGCGGAAACCAGACCGGCCGCATTGCTGGAATCGACCCCGCCGTCTATCTGAATCTTCGTTTTCAGCCCGTGCTGATCTATAAACTTCCGCGCGATCTCGACTTTGGGGATGACATTCGGCATGAACGCCTGCCCGCCGAATCCGGGAAACACCGACATCAGAAGGAGATACTCAAAATGCTCCAGAAACGGCAGGACTCGCTCGACCGGCATGTCCGGATTGATCGAGATACCCGCTTGTATCTTCATGTCGTGAAGACGCCGGGCATGAGCGGTTGGATCGGGGTGTACTTCCAGATGAAAGGTGATATTATCGGCCCCCGCTTTGGCAAACGGCTCGAAGTACTTTTCCGGCTCGGTCAGCATCAGGTGGCAGTCAAGAAACCTGTCGGTCAGACCGTTGATGGTTTTCACGACCCCCGGTCCAAACGAGATATTCGGGACGAAGTGGCCGTCCATGATGTCCAGATGATAGAAGCGCACGCCGGCAGATTCGGCCCCGGTTATTTCATCGGCCAGATGACCGAAATCGGCGGCCAGTATCGATGGTGCAACAAGCGGCATGGCCCCAATTAGCCGTGAGACGGGTGGGTAAGCAAATACTTTATCGTGGGCGGGATTGATTGGCGCAAACGATTGCGGCATTGCGCTGTAATCCCTCCAGTTTGGGCCGGGTGAGGGGTGTCCCCGCGGTCAGACCCAGGAAGTCTTCCCGCGATTGCAACGAAATCACCGCTTTCAGGTTGAGGAACTCTCCAACCCCCGAATCATCGGTGAATTCCCGGTGGGAGGTGACCAACGCCCGGCCATTATGGGGACAGACATCCTGGCAGACATCACACCCGAATACCCAGTCCCCCATCCTGTCGGCCAAATCCTCCGGTATGCTTGAGGGACGCTCGATCGTCAGATACGAGATGCACTTGCGGGCGTCAACCACACCGTCGGCGATAATCGCACCCGTCGGACAGGCGTCGATACATCGCGTACACTTACCGCACCGGCCATGGTTGACCGCCAGGCGGTCATCCGGCTCCAGTTCCAGATTGGTGACGATTTCAGAAAGAAAAATCCACGAGCCATATTTCCGGTTGATGAGCATTCCGTTCTTCCCGATATACCCCAGCCCCGCCATAGCCGCATAGGTGCGCTCCAGCAGTGGGCCGTAATCCACCCACCACTTGGCGGCGAACTTTTCCCCGGCCTCAACCGAGTGAGAAGCAAGATCGGCCCGGATTCGCTCGATCAGATTGCGTGTCTTCTTTTCGATTACTTTGTGATAATCCTTCCCCCGGGCATATTTGGACACCCGCCCGAACCCTTCGGACTTCTCCTGGCGGTCCGGCTGAAAATAGTTCAGCCCAAGCATGATGACCGAGCGAACCTCAGGCATCAGCCGAGTCGGGTCGGTTCGCCTATCAATGTTCGCGGCCAGCCAGGTCATCTCGCCGTTCAGCCCGGAATCCAGCCACTCATTGAATTGTCGCCGGGCTTCCGGGATAACCGCAGGCGAGGCCACCCCGCACAGATCAAACCCTGACTGATACGCCAGTTCCTTGATCCGATACGATGACAAATCCGCCTGCACTGCTACCCAACCTGCTTTTCCATCAACTCAATATAATACAACAAGGTACAGTTATCGAGAGAGAACCTTTTTTGTCCACTAACCGTTGACAAATTCTCGACTATCCTTTATTCTTGGACAACTCGAAAGAGACCAAACGGCCAGACTGGGCCGGTCTTTTTTGGGAGTATTTGTGAAAGATTTCCCAAGCTCGGTGTGGCGAGGGATGTTCCGGATTCCGCGCGGGAAAAGCTGTCGAGTGCGATGATGAGCAAGCGCTTTCTTCTACTGGCTGAAGTGACCGATCATGAACAGCTCGTTCCGGCCACCCGGTCGCTTTCCGACGTCGCCGGCGTTGAGTGGTGGCATGCGGTCGATGGCCACATCAATCTGGTCGTCTGTCTCAATGGCGACTCCGGACAGGTGGTGAGTCACCTGACCTCCAGGGCAGGAAATATGCCGGTTGCAACCAGCGAGATTCTGTCCAACGGCCTGCCCCTTCCCCAACTCTCTAAAGATGATTGCCACGCCTGGGTATTTGTCGAAGCCGAACCGGCGCATCTTGACAAGATTCGCCGGCATATCGAAGGCATACCGGGCCTGGTCTTCACACTGACCACCCGCGGCGCCTGCGATCTGGCGGCGCTCATCAAGGGGCCGAACTCGGCGGCTATCGACCGTACGATTGACGAACAGATTCGGCCGCTGGATGGCATCCTCCGGCTCAAGAAGAACCACATTATCAACCTGACCACGTTGTAGGACACCATGGCCGATCAGACGACCGACGAACTGAAAGCATTCAATATCGATCTGTGGAAACATGACGGTCACGCCGGGGCGCTCATTCCCCTGCTTCAATCGGCCCAGAACACCTACGGGTATGTCTCGGAAAAAGCGATCGACTATATCAGCCATGTCACCGGCATTCCGCCCGCTGACATCTACGGCGTGGTGACGTTTTACGCGCAATTTCGCACCCGTCCCCTCGGCAAGAACATCATCCGGGTCTGCAACGGCACCGCCTGC
>JACRAV010000048.1 GCA_016213305.1 Candidatus Zixiibacteriota bacterium
CATCGCCGATATCCCCGTCAATTGTCATCGGCCCGGCCGCTTTGGTAATGTTCAGAGCGGGCTGAAACTGGGGAGCCGATTCCGTGTCGGCGAACAATGGCAAGGGAACAACAATTGCGAGAGCGAAGAAAGCAATACTCAACCCACGCACCATGACATATGGTCTCATGACGCAACTCCTCAAGTAATAGGCCCGAAGGCCTGTTCAAGAGTCAGCCACGGTGCGCGCGGTCATAGCTGTATCGCCCTGCACTCTTCAGTTAGGACGGCGACAGCCGCAGAAGCTCACAAATGATATGTCTGACAATAAGACGAGGAGAAGGACAGATTTGTTGCGTCAACCCAAATGTCGATCCAACATTCCCGGGCTCAGCCGCGTTTCGGTGTCCGTCCGGCGACGATCGATTCAAGCATGGTCGGCTGGGTGCAGGCCGGAAATTCGCAACAGGTCTGACAGACCCGGCGAAACGTCTGGAATCCGGTCAACTCAACCAATGGGGACAAGTATCCGTCGACCGAAGGTTCTTCGCGAAGAAGGTCGGTGCTGAGGTACTTCTTGTTGTCGTCGGGAAACACCGTGACCACCACCGCATCGGCGGACATCTGCTCCTGTACGCGAAGCGCGGCGATGAAATTGGCCCCCGAAGAAATGCCGACCGGCAGACCGAGATCGGCGGCCAGTTTCTGCGCCATCAGAATGGCGTCACCGTCATCGACGTCGATCACTTCATCAAGTTCGTCGAGCTTGATAATCTGCGGAACAAACTCATCGGATATTCCCTGAATCCGGTGGCGGCCGACCCGGGTGCCGGTGCGCAAGGTGGGTGAACTGGCCGGTTCCATCGGGTGCACCCGCACGTTTGACTTGCGTTCGCGCAGATATTTTCCTGCACCCATGACCGTTCCGCCGGTTCCGACTCCCGCGACAAAGGCGTCGGGGGTAAGGCCGTTCAACTGCAACTGCCACCAGATTTCCGGCCCGGTGGTCTGATAATGCGCCTCGACATTCGCCTCATTGGAAAACTGGCACGGAAGAAAACTGTGCGGTTTGGTCGCCGCCAGTTCCTCAGACAATCGGATACTGCCGATGAATCCACCCTGTTCGCGCGAGACCGGCCGAATTTCCGCTCCCATGCTTTTAATCAGATCGACCCGTTCGCGGCTCATCCAGTCCGGCATGAAAATCGTCACCGGATGACCCAGGGCGCGACCGATTGCGGAAAACGCGATACCCGTGTTGCCGCTGGTCGCTTCGATGATCAAATCCCCCGGTCTCAGCGCCTCGCGAGCGTATGCCTCTCTCAGAATATGGAGAGCCATGCGATCCTTGATGCTACCGGTCAGATTAAGATGCTCCGCCTTGGCAAACACATGACGCGACCGCCCCTGAAACTTGAAACTGATATCGAGGAGAGGAGTGTTGCCGACAAGATATGACAGCGATTGGAATCGGTGCTGTAACGCTATATCCATTGATCCTTTCGACCGACCGTAACTGCGGCGTAGCAAAAGATCGGCTCTTTTTCGTTTCTCATTCCGGGGATAAGATAAGATATCCGATTGAATTATCAAGTATCAACCGGTCCTCGAGGGGGCGGACAATGTTGCCCGCTCAGAACCGGATTGAGGCCTCGACAAGCTCGGCCTGACTTGTGCGGCGGTATCATGAAGATGTCAGGCGGGGACGCCTGACACCACATCCATACGGCATATCAAAGCGTGCCGGTTTGAATCCCCAATTCCGACAACAGGCCTTTGTAGGCGTATACCTTGTCAATCAGATACACAATGTATCTCATATCGACAGCGATCGTCCGGGTGACTGGCGGATTGAACAGGTAGTCCGAGGCCACGCCCTCCCAGTTTCCGTCGAAGGCGATGCCGATCATCTTCCCTTTGCCATTGATAACCGGACTGCCGGAGTTGCCGCCGGTAATATCGTTGGTGGTGATGAAATCGACCGGTACATCGTTAATGGCCGGATCCAGATATCCATTCATATTGCCGGTGGTGTACGTCTGCGCAAGTTTCGCAGGAACGATAAACGGATCCTGACCGGTTTCTTTCTGCATAACACCTTTGATACCCGTCTCATAAAAATACGTAGTGGCGTCGCTCGGTGAGTACCCTTTGACCTGCCCATAGCTCAGACGCATCGTGCCGTTGGCATCGGGGTACATCTCGTCCTTGCGCCAGTCGGCATAGGCCATGATCAGAAGTGGGGCCAGCCGGGTCAGCGCGCCGTCAAACGTCTTACTGCGCTTCATTTGGGCGTCAATCTCCGGCTTGAGGGCCTTGGCCAGGTCGATAAACGGATCATTTGTGAGTTCAATGTCCTTCTGGTCCATGGCAAACATATTCAGCCGCGCCGAAGAATCGCCCACCTTACTGGCGGCGTACATCCGGTCAACCAGCCCGTCTATGTAGCCGGGATCAGCCAAATGCCCCTCAGCCAGCTTGTCGATCGCCGGAACACGCTGGTCTTGCGGTAACGCCAGCACACGCCCAAGAAAATACTTGAACACCAGTTTATCGACCTCAGGCACAAGATTGATCTGCGCATTTTGCAGTCGCTCTTTTGCCGCCGGTATGTCACGGTCCTGGTACCCGCGCTCCCGCTCCAGGTCGGGTTTCTTGCGCTCGCACGCCCAGCGATAAAGGGTCGAAGCCAGGCGGAGATAATCACTGCCGTACGCCATCCGCCCGAGCATGAAATCGCGCTGTTGATATGCCTCTCTGGCCTTACACAGACTGTCGATCGCCGTCAGCAACCCGCCGTACTGTTTCTGCAGTTTCGGGTTGGCGGCCAGATAATTCCGAAGTTGCTGTTCCTGATCCCGCTTGTACGCCAGCACATCCCGCTTGCGGAATCCCTCCAGAATGCCGTATGACTTCTTGAGCGAATTGTTCAATCCCTGCATCCGCGACGACATCCTCAACTCGATGGCGGAATCCGCCTTGCCGGCGTCGCCGATAATCCTGATCTGGTCTTCCGAAGTCTTGATCGCATTCGGATAATAGAAATTGATCTGGTTGGCCAGTTCAAAGGAACTGACATATCGCGATGTTCTTCCGGGGAAACCGAGGGTCATGGCGAAATCCCCCTCCTTGATTCCTTCGGTTGAAACCGACAGGTACGCCTTGGGGTGGTACGGCACATTTTCCGGCGCGAAAGCGGCCGGACGGCCATCGGGTCCAACATACGCCCGCAAGAATGAAAAGTCGCCGGTGTGGCGCGGCCACATCCAGTTGTCGATATCGCCGCCGTAGTTGCCGATCGCTTCCGGCGGGACATAAACGATCCGGATATCGCGAAGCTCCACCATCGTGTACAGCATGTACTGCTTGCCCTCGTACATCCTGGCCACCCGCGCCTTGACATCACCCCTGGATTCTACCTCGCGAATCAGCTTCTTGGTCTCAAGATCAATCGCCTCGTACCGTTTCAAATCGGACATGCCGGGCTTGACCACGCTCATAATGCGTTTGGTAACATCCTCGATCGAAACCGTGGCCGACGCTTTGTACCCCAGGGCTGGAAGCTCTTCTTTGAACGTGGCGGCATAGAACCCGTCGCGAACATAATTATGCTCCAGCGTGCTCTGCTCCTGAATGGCGCCGAACGCGACATGATGATTGGTCAAAAGAAGCCCGTTGGGTGAAACGAACGAACCGGTTGCTCCCACCTGCAATACCGCGCTGGCCAGGCCGGTGCCTTCGGCGTTGTAGATATCGTTCGGTTTGAGCTGGAGACCCATGGCCGTCAGTGAGTCCCAGTGCAGTTTGTCGAGCATGTACAAAGGCCACATCCCTTCGTCAGCCGAAACGGTCACCGCCGCACAGATGACAATGAGTAGCATGTTGAAAACGCGAGATGAATACTTCATAGGTCTCCTCCAGAAAGATATCTAAAAGTACCTACTTTCCGGAGAACAGGGCAAGCGATATCTGGAATCCGGCGGAAAAACCGACGGTCTTTGAAGCTTCTCGAATTCGAAAATAGACGAAATGAATACTGATTTGTACAGGTTTGATGACGGAGATATGTGGGATCGAGTGTGCAGGGAGCGGCGAACTGCTCAAGGTCAGATCGCCGCCTGCCTGCACCCCTCCCCTCGGATCGAATCTACTTTGTCGCTTTGGCCTTCCACTCCTGAGTGAGCGCTTCGGCCTTCTTGAGCTGGTCCGGTGTCATCGCCGTTCCCAGTTTGTCGCGCCGTTCCGTCATGGCTTTCTTCTGGGCTGGATTCTCCACACCGTCAAGGGATGCTGAAAAGAGCGCATACGCCTGGACGGTATCCTGCG
>JACRAV010000053.1 GCA_016213305.1 Candidatus Zixiibacteriota bacterium
AAGGCCCTCAACCATATGGGGTACGAGGAGTTTGTGGCGGTCAAGTCGGGGCGGTTCTTCGAACTTGAAATTCAGGACAATGCGGCCGATATCGACGGCCGGATACAAGAGGTGTGCACCAAACTTCTGGCCAATCCTGTGATCGAGAAATTTACCGTGGAGAGAAGCTGACGTGAAATTCGGCGTGGTAACATTCCCCGGTTCCAACTGCGACTACGATGCCTACGCGGCAGTCAAGCATGTGCTCCACGAAGAGGTGGAATTCCTCTGGCACGAGTCGAATGATCTGGCGGGAAGCGATGTCATCATTTTGCCGGGCGGATTTTCCTACGGCGATTATCTCCGGGGCGGAGCGATCGCCCGATTTTCGCCGATCATGAAATCGGTCACCGCCTTCGCCTCATCCGGCGGGTTGGTTGTGGGTATTTGTAACGGTTTTCAGGTCCTGACCGAGTCCGGACTTTTGCCGGGGGCGCTCATCCGCAACAGCCAACTGCGATTCAGCTGTAAGTTTATCTATGTGCGGGTCGAAAACGCAACGACTCCCTTCACCCACGGATGCCGGGAGGGGGATGTTCTCAAAATGCCGGTCGCCCATGGCGAGGGGAACTTCTACAACTTTGCCGGCGAAGTCAAAAAACTCGAGGAGAACGGGCAAATTATGTTCCGATACGTTGACTCCCGCGGACGAATCACTCCCTCGGCCAATCCCAACGGTTCGGCGGACAACATCGCCGGCATTTGCAACGAGGGAAGAAATGTGTTCGGCATGATGCCCCACCCGGAACGGGCGGTGGAGCCGATTCTGGGTTCGAGCGACGGTCTCAAACTGCTGAAATCTCTGGTCACCTCCAGAACCGTGATCGGAACGGCGGGGCGGGTATGAACCGGCGCGAACTGGTCCTGCTGGTGGCTCTGCTCCTGGCCGCGGTCATCGGCGGCCTGCTGGGAGATATTATCGGCACGTATCTGCCCGACGGCGCGGCCAAAACCCTGTTCACCAAGTCGATTCAGGTCGGGTTTTCGCCCACCCAGGTGGATTTCTATGCCATTTCATTCACCGCCGGATTGATGTTTAAGATCAACTTTATGTCGGCGTTGTTTGTTATATTGGTGGTAGTGTATTTTCGATGGTGGTACCTGTAGGCGGCACGAGCGTCAGGAGGCGCTGAATGTTTAATAATCTGGGCATGCCCGAACTGCTGATCATCGTCTTCGTCATTCTTCTGCTGTTTGGCGCCAGAAAACTCCCCGAACTGGCGCAGGGTCTCGGCAAGGGAATTCGCGAATTCAAGAAGGCGATGCGCGACACGACCGACGAGGTCAAAGGCTCGACCGATGTTGCCAACCGCGATCACACCGACGACAAATCCAAACACTGATCGCGGCAACGGAGTGTACGGCAGACCGAGGACGCAATGGCGGTGACCTTTACGCAACATGATGCCGACAAGGTGGGTCAGACTCTGGCCGCCGAAAAGATCGCGTTCGAGAAAGATCATTTTCGCATCCGTATTGCCAATCCCGAAGACAAACGAATTCTCGTTCTGGAGATATATCCTGAAATCGATCTGGGGAAAACCAGGGGAATGCTGGTGGTCGTTTATACCGGCAATTCCCACATGCAACTGCACAATTGCACGGGATATGTCGTGTCGGAAGAACTGGGCGAAGTTACTTTTGTTTCCGAGACGTCCCAGCGGCTGTCCGGACTGGTCGTCGAACGAGGGGCGTCCTGTTCGCTGTACGCCGAACTGAACCGATCCCTGATCTCCAGCGATTTCACCAAGCTGGGCGTGGAAGTGATGCTCTCAGGCGTGGCCCTGTCGCTGGCCGAAGAGATTCTCGGTCAGGGCGGCGCTGAAAATAAAGATTAGCCGCTCATTTTGTCGCAATCAAATTGTAGGCCGCTCCGGTTGTCCTGGGCGGCCTAATTCATGTCTATTATTGTGGAAGTCGTCAGACGCGCGCGCTGAATGATTCGACAAAGGCCTGTAGATCGGCCACGATCTCGCTTGCCTTCTGATACCGCTCCGCCGGATCCTTCTTGAGCGCCCGGCCGATCACGAGATCGAACAACATGGGAACGTGCGGGTTGACCGACGACGGCTTTTCCGGCTCGACATTCATGATCGAATAGATGAGCGAGGTGATGTTTTCGCCACGGAACGGCCGACGGCCCAACAGCAACTCGTACATCACCACACCCAGAGAGAACAGATCGGCTCGCCGATCGGTCGCGAGGCCGCGCAGCTGTTCGGGGGATATGTAGTTCGGTGTGCCCATTGCGATACCGGTCTTGGTCATTGAGTTGGAGTCGATACGCGCGATGCCGAAATCCATGACCTTGATCGAATAGTCGGGAAGGACCATGATATTGGCCGGTTTGATATCGCGGTGCACGATACCCCGCTCGTGGGCGTACGTGAGGGCACTGCACAC
>JACRAV010000050.1 GCA_016213305.1 Candidatus Zixiibacteriota bacterium
ATCATGCTGCAATTATCGAGCACACGGAGAATGCCGGACGGGGCGGTTCAGTTCGTCCCGCCGGTGTTTCTCAAACTTTCGAAACCCCTTTACTTAGCCAAACTGAAAGGAGGTGAAAACGAATTGGCACACGGAAGCATACGCAAACGCTCTGACGTGTACTACTGCATCTACCGCGTCAACGGCAGGCAGAAGTGGGAAGCGGCGGGACCGACGAAAAAGCAGGCGGAAAAACTCCTGACAAAGAGACTTCATGACCTCAATTTCGGGATTCTGCCCGAGGATTCGAGCGTCCTGTTCCGCGAATTCGCCGCGACGTGGTTATCCGACTACGCGAAGGTGACGGTCAAACCGTCCACCTATGTGAGCTACGAAGGCATTTTGCGGTTGCACTTGATCCCCGCATTCGGAGAACTGTCGCTCAATAGGATTACCGGAGCGCATATCCAGTCGTTTCTGGCGAAGAAGGTTTCCGGCGAAGGACTGACACCGAAGTCAGTCGTGAACATTCTTGTTCCGCTTAAAGAGATGTTCAAGCACGCGATTCACTGGGGCTATCTTCGTCACGATCCGACGCGGGCGATACGGAGGCCGAGAGTCGAGCGAGAAGAGATGGATTTTCTCAATATTGAGGAGATTGGTCTCTTTCTCAATCACGTGCAATCCGAGCACTATCCGTTCTTCTTGACCGCGATCCTGACCGGTATGCGGAGAGGAGAACTGCTCGCCCTGCAGTGGGGGGACATCGACTGGCACTCTTCGCAGATTTGTGTCAGGAGGTCGCTCTATAAAGGCGCATTCGTTTCTCCGAAATCGCAGAACGGCGTGCGGCGAATCATCATGTCGCCGACGCTACAGCGCTCGCTTGAGCAACATCGGTTGCTTGGCATGCGATCCGAGTCCGACCTTGTCTTTTGCGGCGGCGATGGTCAGCCGCTGGACCCGGATAATTTCGTCAAACGCGAATTCCATCCCGCACTAGTCAGAGCAGGTTTACGGCGCATACGCTTCCATGACCTAAGGCACACGTTCGCGTCGCTTCTCATCGCGAACGGCGAGAACATCAAGTTCGTACAGCAGCAGCTTGGGCACGCATCGGCGACCACGACGCTGGATCGGTACGGACACTTGTTCCCCGGAACGCAAAAGGAAGCGGCGGAACGGTTGGATAAAACAGTTTTCGGAAATTCCGTTAGCAAACTGTTAGCAAATCCCGTTTACGAAGAAATTCCCCCAAAAAAAGAAACCTCCGAAGTTTCACTCTCTCAGAGGTTTGCTATTGGTGGCGGGGGCAGGATTTGAACCTGCGACCTTCGGGTTATGAGCCCGACGAGCTACCAGACTGCTCCACCCCGCGATCACTTTGTCAGACCGTCAAGTAATCACCCCGCCAAAGCGATGTCAAGCGGTTGTATCATATTCTTTGACCGCCTTCCCAATCACCCCAAACCACTCCATGCTGCCTCATTCAAGATGATTTCTCCGTCAGAGTCGCCGATCCCCGGATCGAAACCGTCCCCGGGTGCTCAAAAAGTGAACAAGCACTATCCCCTTGCGGCTAAAAGACTCGCCGATGCCGTTACCCCGACCGGAACGGCTTGAGAAAAACCGCTATCTGCCGAAACAGGTAGTGATACGTCGCTTGGGCGATTAAAACAGGTGAGTGGCGAGGGTACACGTTCCTATGTTTTTGTTCATCGGTGCCATTATCGTGGTCGGAGGCGTGCTGGGCGGCTATACCCTGCACGGGGGCAATCTGCTGGCGCTCAACCAGCCGTCGGAGCTTTTGGTCATCGGGGGAGCGGCTCTCGGAGCGCTTTTGATTGCCACCCCGCTTAATATCATCAAAAAGATCATCAAGCAGGTGACCGGTGTCATCAGCGGCGGCCTGGGTAAGAGCGATTATTTGGACCTTTTGGTCATGATGTACGAGATTTTCAATGTGGCCCGACGCGACGGTCTGGTGGGGTTGGAAAATCATATCGAGCATCCCGAAGAAAGCGACATTTTCAAGCGGTATCCCAAATTCCTGAAAAACCACCACGCCCGCGATTTCTTCGCCGACACCATGCGGGTCATCATCTCCGGGTCGGTCCAGCCGCATGATCTCGATGACCTGATGATGAACGATCTGGAGATACATCACGAGGACGAACTGAAACCGTCGCAGGCGCTGGCCGCCACTGCCGATTCGCTTCCCGGTCTGGGGATCGTGGCCGCGGTGCTGGGCGTCGTGATCACCATGGCCTCGCTCAATGGCCCGCCGTCGGAAATCGGCGAAAAAGTGGCCGCGGCGCTGGTCGGCACGTTTCTGGGCATCATTGGTTGCTATGGTTTTATCGGCCCGCTGGCCGCGAGCATCGGCGCCCGAACGCAGGATTCGCATCTGTTTCTCAATTGCATACGTCACGCCCTGTTGTCCTTCCATAAGGGGGTAGCCGGAGTCATCGCGGTCGAGTTTGCGCGGCGATCGTTGCCGGCCGATGTGCGTCCCGGTTTTCTTGAACTCGAAGAGGCCTGCAAACAGGCCAAGCGTCGTTAAGGGCAATGACCGACGAACAACTACAGTCATCGGGCGAACAGCCGATTATCATTGTCCGCAAGAGGGGGCGTCATGGGGGCCACCATGGCGGCGCCTGGAAAGTGGCCTTCGCCGATTTCATGACGTCGCTCATGGCCTTCTTTCTCGTGATGTGGCTGGTCGGGCAAAAGCAGGAAATCAGGGAAGCAGTAGCCGGATACTTTCGCGATCCGGGAAAATTCAAGGCCCAGGGGAGGGAAGGGGCGCTTCGCGGCACCACGGGGGTGGTCAAGACCGATGTGCCGCCGATGGCGGTGGTCAATCCGCCGGCGAAGCAGGAAGCCAACGCGACCAGTATTGAACGGGAGCAGATGTCGCTGGCGGCCCGAAGCATTCTCGACGCGCTCGAAAAACAGCAGGAATTCCAACGGCTCAAGAAGAACATCAAACTGCAGATGACATCCGAAGGACTCCGGATCATTCTCAACGAATCGGAGAACTCGCCGGCGTTCTTTGAGCCGGGGTCGGCCAAGCTCCTCCAGAAAAGCGCGATCATCCTTGTCACCATCGCCCGGGAACTGGGCAAGCTGGAAAATCATCTGGTTATCGAGGGCCATACCGACTCCTCGCCCAACGGGCAGGACGCGTACTCCAACTGGGATCTGTCAACCGACCGGGCCAATTCGGCGCGGGCGCTGATGGATGTTTCCGGGTTGTACCGCAACCAGGTTCGGCAGGTTCGCGGTTTTGCCGACCGAACACCCATGATCACCAGCAATCCGTCGGATCAGCGCAATCGGCGCGTCACCATTCTCGTGCTGTACAAATCGCTTGAGGACCGGTACGACCGGATTGAAATCGGCGCCGATCTGTTGAACGATTCGACCAAGAGCTGATTGTAACTGGCGCAATCGATTGCGCCTGCATATATTCATACCGATTAAGGATCACCCCCCGGTGCTGAACCGCCGGGGGTTGTCGTGTTTGGTGACAAGCGGTTGAATTAATGAGCGTGACGACAGACACAATTCATACCGGCCGACTGGCCGAGATTATCCGGCGCTGGTCGGATAGTCAGCCCATGGTATCTCTGACCGGAGCCGTCAGTCGGAACCAGGAAATCGGCCTGACCGGGCTGGCTGGTTCGGCTGAGTCTCTCGCTATTGCCGGACTGGCGGTCGGGTCCCGCCGCCCCGTTCTGGTGGTGTGTAATCATTCCGACGATGCCCACGACCTGTTCGATGATCTGTCCTTCATTCTCTCGCCGTCACGCGTTGCCCTTTACCCGGCCCGACAGATACTCCCGTACGATTTCCGTGCCCCGGTCGGCGAAATCATGGGTCGGCGCCTTTCGACACTGGCCCGGCTGATGGATCAGTCGGTGGACCTCGTGGTCTGTCCGGTACGAGCATTGATCGAACCGACGATTACAAAGGAATCCCTACAGGAGAGCAGAGTTTCAATCAGGATTGGCGCCGAGATTGATCTGGACGATCTATGTGCGCGTCTAGTACGCCTTGGCTTTCGGCGGGTGCCGCTGGTGGAGGAAGTGGGAGATTTCGCCCGACGCGGCGGGCTGATTGATCTGTTCACCCCCGATTCCGACACGCCGGTGCGTATCGAGTTTTTCGGCGACGTCGTCGAGTCGATCCGATTGTTCGACGTCTCCAGTCAGCGGACAGTGGGGAAAATCGATTCCGTGAGTATTGTTCCCAAGCGCGAGGTGCCGGTCACACCGGAAACCCTCGAAACATATCTGGACAAGCTTCCTCCGGACGATTCGGATTATATCCGCCACCGTTATCTCAACGATCCCGAACTCCCCGGTCTGGAGTGGTTGTCGGTGATGTTCGGTCTGCCGCAGGGATCTCTGCTGGACTTTCTTCCGCCGGACGCGATTACCGTCTTTCGCAACCGCAAGACGCTCCAGGACGAGGCGCGGGTGATCATCGAAGAGGCCGGGGGACTGCACGACCGCCTCAAAGAAAAGCTGACCATTCTTCCCACACCCGAGGCCTACTATCGGCCGCTGGAAGAAATCTTCGCCGCTCTCCGGAAGGGAGTGACCGTTGACATTCTGCCCTTCCGGGGTGGACGTGACGATCTGATAGACTTCGCCTGCCAGCCCCACCCGGCCTTTGGTTCGCGACTTGATCTTCTCGGAAAAGCCCTGCACGAATACACCGCCGCCGGGATGGTTCATGTCCTCACAACCGACAGCGAGGGGCAGGCGGCGCGGCTGGGCGATCTGATCCGCGAGAAAATCCGCGAGGACTCTGATCTCGCTATCGAGGTGGCCAATCTCTCCGGCGGCTTTGTGTCGCCGACGGCGCAGGTCGCTCTGCTGACCGATCACGAACTGTTCAGCAGGTATCATCGGCGTGTCCGCAAGAAGAAATACCGCGAAGGGGTGGCGATCTCCGACTATGCGGCGCTGAACTACGGCGATTATGTCGTGCACGCCGATTACGGCATTGCCCGGTATCTGGGTCTGAAGACTATCCTCGTCGACCGCCGCAACCGCGACTGTCTGCTGTTGCAGTATGCCGAGAACGACCGTCTGTATGTGCCGATCGAGGAGTTCAACCGGGTCGCCAAGTATGCCGGGAAAGATACCGCACCCGAACTGACCCGCCTGGGCGGACCGCAATGGGACCGTCTCCGCGAACGGACCGAAAAGGCGATTGCGGATATGGCCGAGGAACTCCTTGTGCTCTACGCCGAACGAAAAGCGCAGGCCGGATTCTCGTTCGGCGATGACACCGTGTTCATGAAACAGCTTGAAGCGTCGTTCCCGTATGACGAAACAACCGATCAGGAAAAGGCGATCGCCGACACCAAACGGGACATGATGCTTGAGCGCTCGATGGACCGGCTGATCTGCGGCGATGTCGGGTATGGCAAAACCGAGGTGGCGGTGCGCGCGGCGTTCAAGGCGGTCGATGCCGGCAAGCAGGTGGCCGTTCTGGTGCCGACCACGATTCTCGCGCAACAGCATTACGCCACTTTCTCGGAACGGCTCCGCGATTTTCCAGTGCGAATCGCCGTGCTGTCCCGCTTCCGCACCCGCGCCGAGCAGGAAGAGACGGCCGTGGCGCTGGCCGAGGGGAAAGTTGACATCGTCATCGGCACGCACCGACTCCTGTCGCAGGACATCCTGTTCAAGGATCTGGGACTCTTGGTGATCGACGAAGAGCATCGGTTCGGCGTCAAGCACAAGGAGAAATTGCGCCAGATCAAGGCGACGGTCGATACGCTGGCCATGACCGCCACGCCGATCCCCCGAACGCTTCAGATGTCGCTTCTCGGCGTGCGCGACATGAGTTTGATCACCACCTCGCCCAAAGACCGGCTACCGATCATAACGGAAATTGTGGAATTCGATCCGGCGGTGATCGCCACCGCGATTCTTCGCGAGATCGACCGCGGCGGCCAGGTCTTTTTCGTGCACAACCGGGTCCAGACGATTGAGGCGATGCACAAATATCTCAAAAAGATCGTGCCGCAGGCCGAGATCGGCGTGGCTCACGGTCAGATGCACGAGCGGACGCTGGAAGGTGTCATGCTCGCTTTTCTGGCGCGGCGCTTCAATGTTCTGCTCTGCACGAGTATTATCGAATCGGGGCTGGATATTCCGTCGGCCAATACGATCATCGTCAACCGGGCCGACCGCTTCGGGCTGGCGCAATTGTATCAAATACGAGGCCGGGTCGGACGAAGCACGCGAAGGGCCTATGCTTATCTCCTGACGCCGTCATCCCGCGTCTTGACCGCCGATGCCGTCAGGCGTTTGCGCGCGCTCGAAGCCCACTCCGATCTGGGGTCCGGGTTTGCTCTTGCCATGCGCGATCTAGAAATCAGGGGGGCCGGAACGATTCTGGGCGCGAAGCAGTCCGGGTTTATCGAGGAAATCGGGTTTGATCTGTACAACAAGCTCCTCGAAGAAGCCATCGCCAAGCTCAAGGGTGAAGAAATCAAGCGGCTCCCGGACACCAAAGTGGAACTCGATGTCGAAACGCATCTGGCCGAAGAGTATGTCAACGACAACCAGCAGAAAGTCGATATCTATCGCCGTCTGGCCGATAGCCGGACGCTCGATGATGTCGAAAAGATTCGGGATGAGGTCACCGACCGGTTTGGCCGCCCGCCCCAGTCGGCGGTCAATCTGTTCGACGCCACCGCCGTCAAAGTGGCGGCCGCCATCATCGAACTGGAAAAGCTCACCCTGAGGGACGGTAAAGTCACTTTGTATTTCGGACGCCAGCGAAAACTGACCCGCCAGGAAGTGGAGGCGTTTCGCGGCGGGACCGACTGTCCGATGGAATTTCTCCTGCAGGGTCAGCCGCGTATCACGATAGACCTGAGCCGGGTTTCGGAAACCGACCACCTGCCGCATATTCGCGGAGTGCTGGGGAAGATCGGGTGACGGAGACTGGTTGCTGAGACTATTCTATCTTGGCGCCTTTCTGAAGGTTATGCCTCGCGCAAAGAATTCGTACATTGTCTGCAGATATGCTAGTTCCCCCTTTGGAGTATGGGATATCATGATCGAAATGTAGCTCGTCGGTCGCGCCACACTTGACACATTTCCCTCCATCTCGTTGCCATACGATCCTCTTTA
>JACRAV010000051.1 GCA_016213305.1 Candidatus Zixiibacteriota bacterium
CAGCGCATTGTCGCGATCTCCGGTGACCGGGAGGTTATGACCCTTACCGGCGTGGTCCGTCCGAAGGATATCGGCGGCGACAACACCATTCAGTCATACCTGATTGCCGATGCGGATATCAGATATACGGGCAAAGGAAACAGCAACACCGCCTCGCGCCCCGGATTCATCACCCGACTTCTCAACTGGATTTTCTAAGGAGCCGCCATGTTTGCAAATCTCATAGCGCGTCTTGTTACTCCGGTCGGGCTGAGCATGGTGATCAGCGTACTGCTCTGGCTGGTAACACCGGCCGAGGCCTCCAAAGTCCGCATCAAAGACATTGTCGAATTTGAAGACAAACAGGAAGTCGAACTGTTCGGCTACGGGCTGGTGATCGGGCTGGATGGAACGGGAGACGGAAACAACACCCAGTTCACCACGCAGTCGCTGGTCAACATGATGGAGCGGATGGGCCTGACAGTCGATCCGACCAAAGTCAAAGTGAAGAATATTGCGGCGGTGATGGTCACCACCAAAATCTCCAGCCAGCAGGTGGTTGGCTCGTATCTCGATGTGACGGTGTCATCCATCGGTGACGCCAAGTCGCTTCAAGGGGGTACGCTTCTGCTGACGCCGCTGTCCGGTCCGGATGGTCTGGTGCGGGCCACCGCCCAGGGGCCGGTCTCGATCGGCGGATTCAATGTGCAGGTAGATGAGGGGAACAAAATTGTCAATAACTACACGCTGGTGGGTCGCGTTCCGGCCGGAGCGCGTATTACCCGCAGTCTGGAACCGGTGAAGGAAGCCCAACATCAGATGTTCATGACCCTGCGCGAACCGGACCTCACCACCGCCCAGCGCATTTCCGACGCCATCAATATTGAATATGGCATCACATCGTACGTGGTTGATGCCGGCACTGTCCGGCTCGACATCCCCGACACCCTGGGCGACCTCACGGTTCGCTCGCGTTTTCTGACCGACATCGGCCAGATGCAGGTGGTCCCGGATTCGCGGGCGCGGGTGGTGATCAATGAGCGGACCGGCACGATTGTGTCGGGCGAATTTGTGACCATTGACCCGGTGGCGATCGCCTCCGGTAATATCACGGTCAACATTCAGTCCAAACCGGTCATCTCCCAACCCGAAGCATTTAGTCAGGGACAGACGGTAGTCACCTCGGAGCCGACGATAAACGTCAGCCAGGAACAGGCGCGGGTGGTCGAACTACACGGATGCGTGAAACTCTCCGAGGTCGCCGATGCGCTCAACCGGATCGGTGCGGCGCCCCGCGATATTATTGCCATTTTTCAAGCGCTTAAACAGGCCGGCGCCCTGCGCGCTGAATTGATCATTCTCTGACATGGCCCAGATCACGCCGACATCGGGTGCGCCGCCCCAGACCGATCTTGACCGGCTGAAAGCGACGCCGGCGAAATCCCTCGAAGCTGAAAAGGCCCGGCTCCGCAAAACCACGCGCGAGTTCGAGTCGTTTTTTCTGTATTACATGCTCAAGACGATGCGGGAGACGGTCACCTCCGAGTCGGCCAAAGAGAACGCCCCGCTCGGCGGGAGCATGGGCAAGGACACTTACCAGCAGATGTTCGACATGGAGATATCGCGCAATGTCGTACGGGGCGGGAATCGGTCCCTGTCCGAGATGCTGTACAAATCGATGGAAAAGCTGGTGGAGACACAGTACCGGGCGCGGGAAAAGGGGTCGGTCACACCTGAAAAGGCGACCAATCTGGAACTTCACCCGAAAACTGCGCCGCGACCGCTGAATCAGCCGAACCAATTCAGGCCATTACAACGGCATGCCGAGCCGCGGGCGCTTCCATTAAGCGCCCACCGAAAGCTGATCTCAATAGCTGAAACCCCTCGCACAGCGGCGCCGACCGACGCAATCCGGACACATTTTGGGAGAATTATCGACGAGGCGGCGCGGGTCAACGGGTTGGACTCGGCCCTGATCAGTTCCGTCATACAGGCCGAGTCGAATGGGGACCCGGCGGCGGTGTCGCCCAAAGGGGCCAAAGGGCTGATGCAATTGGCGGATTCGACCGCGTCGGAATTGGGTGTGGACGATCCTTTTGATCCCCAGGCCAATGTCCTGGCGGGGAGCAAGTACCTGGCGGGTCTGATCAACCGTTTCGGCGACCTTCGTCTGGCCCTGGCCGCATACAACGCCGGACCAAGAACGGTGGAGCGTCACGGCGGTGTGCCGCCGTTTCGTGAAACCCATGACTATATCACCCGTGTGACCGCTTATCTGCAGTCCGGACAAAAAGATGAGCCGGGCCGCTAAAGCAAGTGTGGGAAGATTCCGATAGGTTGCAATACAGGATGTGTCGTTGAGACATGGGATATGATTGATCAACTAATCGACATCATCGGTCGTGAAGCGGCCTGCTTTGAATCATTTTTGCATCTGCTCACCGAGCAGAAGCGGGCGCTGGTCGCAAACGACATCGACGAATTGAACCGCCTCACCCACCGGCAACAACAGCTCCTGCGCGAGAGTCATGATCTCAATACGCAACGGGAGCAGGTGATCGCCCGGATTGAGTCCGATCGGCACCTGTCGGAGGACCTGACGATTTCGCGCCTGATTGCGATGGCCGACAGCGAGCAGGCGGGACGGCTTCGCCAGCTCCGCGATCTGTTGCTCAATCTCAATGACCAGATTCTTGAAGTTCGCAACACCAACGCGATGCTGATCAATCAGTCGCGCGACATGATTGCGCGCACGATGGCGATGTTGTCGCGGCCGGAACACCCG
>JACRAV010000062.1 GCA_016213305.1 Candidatus Zixiibacteriota bacterium
ACGAAATTGGTTTCGCCTCGACCGAAGACCTTGATTCTCTCGGCGGCGATTCCCTGTCTCACCAAAAACTCCCTGACACGGCTGGCGCGCTTTTCCGAGAGCTGCTGATTGGCGACCGTTGTGCCAATATCGTCGGTGTAACCGTTGACTTCAAGCTTTATGTCCGGCACGAGAAGAAGAAGACTCGCCAACGATTCAAGGCGCCGTTTATTGTTCGGGTCGATTTCAAAGCCCCCCGAGGCGTAACTGATGTTCAGCACCATCGGCTTGGCAAGTATACTGACATCAGTACAGCCATACTTATCAACGGCGATACCGAGTAAAGTAGAGGGGCAGTCGTCGAGTCCATCGGGGACCCCGTCAGCATCCGCATCCATTGGACAGCCGGTTGCGTCAACCGCCGCGCCAATAGCGTTGTGGGGACAGCCATCGCGAAAGTCGGCAACGCCGTCAAAGTCCGAATCGGTCTCACAGCCGAAGAGATCGACGTCCGCTCCGACCATACGGTCGGTAGCGGGACAATCGTCCAGGCCGTCAGGTACGCCGTCATGGTCTGTATCGAGGGGACAGCCGGAGCGGTCAACGATTATGCCGATCGCGGTTGCCGGACATTTATCATCCTTGTCAGCAACGCCGTCGCCGTCGCTGTCGGAAATTACGCGCGCCCGCTGTTTAGACTTGCTGAGCGAGCCATATTCCTTTGCAGAAACCGTAGGCGTCGGCGATTCGCTGATTGATTCGGTATCTGCGACCATGTCACTGGCTTGCTCGTCCGTATCACTGCCTCGGCTTCGCCACTTGTCGCCGGTTCCCCAGTTGGTCTTGCCGGGGGGAGCGCCGAAGGAGTACCTCAATTGGATGGTGATGTCGGTGAACCATCGGTCACGACTTTCATCTACATGTTTGGCGAATTCTGATCCAAGCCCGCTCAACCGCCCGGCTTCGGCAACGACGCCGATGCCGAATGATCGGCCCAGATTCGAGACGACTGACAACTGCGAGCCGTAAAAGAATTCATCAGCCGCAAAACGGCGGATTGTGTTTTTGTCTCCCTCTCTTTGGAGGACTGTGTCGCCTATGGCGTCATACATCTTCCATTTCATCACGCCGCCTGTCAGGGCAAGGGCCATGTTGAAGGGATTGTCATAGGAGAGAAACCACCGTCGGAGTCCGAAAGACACGCGGGTCGATTTCCATGTCAGGAAATGGTTGTCCTTGTCTCCCGAAAAGGAAAAAGAGCTTCCGCCGGTGTCGTCGTTCAGTTCGTAGCGGCCATACGACGCCAGCGCATCCCACTTCCCCACAAGTGAGAAAGAGGCGTCGATTCCCCACGCTGATTGCAGAAAGAATGTCGTTGAGTCACTCCCATGGAGATTGGCGACGCCGTAGCGCGGCGCCAGTGATACTCTGACGGCATTGATTGGTACCGCCGTACTGAACAGGACGATAAGATATAAAGCAAACAGAAACAGCCGGCGACGTATCATGTTCATTCTCAATAGTACTTCCGGACTTCAACGCCGGAATAATAGTGCTTCAGGATATTCTCATAGGTCGAACCGGTGCGAGACAGTCCGATTGCGCCGCACTGACACATACCGACGCCGTGACCATACCCCTTGCCATGAAACAAAATCGACTTGATCTGTCCGTTGCTGTCACGGGAGAGGTCGACGTCGAAGCGATCCGAAGGGAGAATGAGATCGGGATTTGAGGTTCGTCCGACCACCCACCTGATGCGGTCTTTGTGAAACTTATACACATCGTCTTCGGTTCGCACCGAAAGAGTCAGCACCCGTCCGCCGGCCGTTCTATCTCGTATGACGACGTCGGTGATGCGGGCGAGGCGCATATCCCGGCCGCGATCGGTGGAAAGATACTGCTCGATGCGTCCGCGAAGCTGCTCTTCGGTGTATGATTCCGACCAGGAGTAGTATTTTGACCATGAACAGGCGCCGCTGTCTGCTACGGCTTTGAGGTAGGGGATGTCGTTGCGATCCCAGACGTCGGCGATATTGTCGGTCATGCCGCCGCAGGTGC
>JACRAV010000007.1 GCA_016213305.1 Candidatus Zixiibacteriota bacterium
GACCGCTCGGTCGCGCCATATATTTACCCCTCCAGCCAGCTGATAAGAAAGGTGACCGAATGGATAGAACTGAACTGCTTCTGAAAGAAATCACCGAGGCCAACGGCGTCTCCGGATACGAAAGCGAAGTCCGGGCGATCATGCGCCGCCACCTCAAGCCGTTGTCCGACGGACTTGAATTCGACAAGATGGGGTCGATCATGGGTCGCAAGAAGGGAAGCGCGGCGACGCCGAAGGTCATGGTCATCGGCCACATGGACGAGATCGGATTCATGGTCAAAGATGTGACCAAAGAGGGGTTCATCAAGTTCCTGCCGCTCGGCGGCTGGTGGGGGCATGTGGCGCTGGGACAGCGGATGCGCATTATTACGTCGCAGGGACCGGTGCTCGGAGTAATCGGCTCAAAACCGCCCCACCTGTTGACCCAGCCGGAACGAGAAAAGGTGCTGGATCTCAAGGACATGTTCATTGATGTCGGCGTACAGGCAAAGTTTGACGTCAAGAAGAAGCTCGGCATCAAAGTGGGCGATCCGGTCATTCCCGATAGTGATTTTACCATCATGGGAAATCCGCAGGTGTATTGCAGTAAGGCGTTCGACAACCGCTCCGCATGCGCGGTGGTGGTTGAAGTTCTGCGCAAGTTCAAGACAACCCGCCATCCCAACACGATTCTCGGATGCGCCTCGGTGCAGGAAGAAGTCGGGCTACGCGGCGCCCAGACGCTGGCCCACATAGCCGACCCGGATGTATGCATCGTGGTCGATACCGGTATTGCGCAGGACATTCCGCCCGATGGCTCAAACAAGGTCGAAAAACTGGGCGGGGGACCGGCTATTCTCGTATATGATTCCGGCATGATTCCCAATCTCAAACTGCGGGATATGGTGATCAAGGTGGCCGAACAGAAGAAGATACCCTACCATCTGACGTCGATGGAGCGGGGCGCGACCGACGGCGGCCGGGTGCATGTGAGCCGGGCCGGAGTACCGTCGATTTGCATCGGTCCGCCGGTGCGATACATCCACAGCCACAACGGGCTGATGCATCGAACCGATTTTGACAACACGGTGAAACTGGTGTCCGAGGTCGTAGCTCGTCTGGATGCTAAGACCGTCGCCTCGCTCACTCAGGGATAATCGATGTCTTTGGTATTTCGCAACAGCATGACCCGGGAGCGGGAAGAGTTCGTCCCGATGGAGGCAGGGAAGGTGCGGATGTACACCTGCGGGCCGACGGTGTACAACTTCGTGCATATCGGCAATTTGCGCACCTTCATGTTTGAAGACCTCCTGCGGCGATATCTGAAATACAAAGGGTACCAGGTGACGCAGGTAATGAACCTGACGGACATTGACGACAAGATCATCAAGGGGGCAACGGCGCAGAAAGTATCGTTGAAAGAGTTTACTGCGCCGTATATCAAGGCGTTTTTTGATGACATCGACGCGGTCGGAATCGAGCGGGCCGAACGGTATCCGGCCGCCACCGACCATATCCAGGAGATGGTGGTGATTGTCAAGGACCTGATGGCGCGCGGGATGGCGTATGAAGTGGACGGGAATTATTACTTCAAGATTTCCGCATTTCGCGAATACGGCAAGCTGGCGAATCTCGACATGGATGGATTGAAGGCAGGCGCGCGGGTGGCGGCGGACGAATACGAGAAGGAGTCGGTGTCCGATTTCGCGTTGTGGAAAGCGTATGACGAAAAGGACGGCGACGTTTTCTGGGAGACGGAGATCGGCAAGGGTCGGCCGGGATGGCACCTCGAATGTTCGGCGATGTCGATGAAATACCTGGGGCGTCACTTCGATATTCACACCGGCGGCGTCGATAACATGTTCCCGCACCACGAGAATGAAATCGCGCAGTCGGAAGGTTCGACGGGGGAGAAGTTCGTCAACTACTGGCTCCATGCGGAGCATCTGATTGTCGAAGGCAAGAAGATGTCCAAGTCGCTGGGGAATTACTTCACGCTACGCGATATCCTCGGCAAAGGATATTCGGGACTGGTGGTGCGGTACCTACTGCTTTCAACGCATTACCGCCAGCAGTTGAACTTCACGTTCGAAGGTCTGGACGGCGCGCGCGGCGCGCTGGAGCGATATAACGACTTTATCAGCAACCTTGAGGACTTCGCCGGTGGAAACAGCAACGGCGAGGCGGCGGCGATACTAAAACGGACGAGCGACGGGTTCGAGGAGATGCTCGATGATGATCTGAATATCTCCGGGGCGCTCGGAATTGTTTTTGATTTCATCCGGGATATCAATCGTCTGAAAGCCGAGGGTAATCTGTCGGTGGCCGAGCGGGATTCGGCGCTCTCGATGATTCGCAGGTTCGATGCGGTGCTGGGAGTTGAAGTGAAGAAGCAGACGCTGGAGTCGGAGGTAGAGGCGATGATCGCCCGACGCCAGGCGGCCCGGAAGTCCAGGGACTTTGCCCTGGCCGACCGGATACGCGACCAATTGAGCGGGATGGGGATACTCCTTGAAGACACGCCGCAGGGGGTGAAGTGGAAGAAGCAGGTCTAAGAATACGCGATACGGTCACTTGACCAAAGCCCCGTTGACGCACTTATTGGAGTTGGAAAGATCAGCCGGCGTAACTCAGTTGGTAGAGTACCTGATTTGTAATCAGGCTGTCGGGGGTTCGA
>JACRAV010000064.1 GCA_016213305.1 Candidatus Zixiibacteriota bacterium
CCGGCGGAACCGGGCGAGGTCGCGGCGGAAGAGTAGCTCGGTAGTTTATTGCATGTTCAAACGGCGGTCACGGAAGTGGCCGCCGTTCTTGTGTCAGGATTCTTCGGTATGGAGAGCTCCAACACGACATCAGCCACTTTGCCAGCAGGGCATTCTTAGACTATATTCCCCCCATGTCCTCACCGGCCAAACGAACTGTCGCCCTCACCACCCTCGGATGTCGGCTCAATCAGTATGAGACCGAACAAATGGCCGCCGACCTGTATCCGTTCGGGTTTGAGCGGGTCGATATCAATTCCCCCGCCGACCTGTATATCATCAACACCTGCACCGTCACCCATCGGGCCGATTCGGACAGCCGCCAGGCGATCAGCCGCGCGGCCCGCGAAAACCCCAACAGCCGGATTGTTGTGGCCGGGTGTTATGTCGATAACGACCCCGAACGAATTGCCGGTATGGAAGGGGTCGATGTCATTATCCGCAACACGGAAAAGGCGGATATCGCCTCGATTCTCCCGCAGAAATTCCCCGACCTGTTCGATCACGAGCCGGAAAAGGGGTGTAGCGAGGGAATACCGGAGTTCTACGGTCACAACCGGGCCTGGCTGAAAGTCGGCGATGGGTGCAATCAATGGTGCACCTTCTGCATCCTGCCGACCGTGCGCGGGCGGCTACGGAACCGTCCGGCCAGAGAGATCGTCGCGGAAATCAACGGCCTGGTGGCGGCGGGGTTTCAGGAAGTGGTGCTGACCGGTATCCACCTGGCGCATTACAAGAATCAGAAAGTGGAGCCGTTCGCCAAAAATCTGGCGGCGCTCTGCCGGATCATTCTCGATCAAACCGAGGTCCGGCGAATTCGGTTGTCGTCGATAGAGCCGCAATCGGTGCGCGATGATTTGCTTGATATTTATCGGGAATCGAATGGCCGCATCTGCCGCCACTGGCATGTGCCGCTCCAATCGGGATCATCGAGAATTCTGAGAGCGATGCAGAGGCCGTATGATCAGAACACCTATCTTCGACGCGTGACTGCGATCAAAGAGGCCGTTCCGAATACGATTATCGGGGCGGATGTGATTGTCGGATTCCCCGGCGAAACCGATGACGATTTTGACAAGACACGCAAGGTGGCGGAGTCCGGGTTGATCGATTATCTGCATGTGTTCAGCTACTCCGACCGTCCCGGGACGCCGGCGGCGGCGATGGGGGACAAGGTGCCGTCGGAGGCGATCAAGGAGCGCAATGCGATTTTGACGCGCATCTCGAATCGTCTCCGGGCCGAGGCGCACGCGCGGCAGGTGGGGGAGACGCTTGAGGTAATTGCCGAGCACAAGCAGGTCGGGGACGAGTATTTCTGGGGAGTGGCGGACAATTATATCAAGGTGAAATTGCCGGGGCATTTGCGCGGGGGGAAAGAGATTGTGACGATGCGGATCGAGCGGGCGTTGGAGGGGCATGTGGAGGGGGAAGTCTTCGTAGGTCAACCTCGTCTTCGAGGTTGACGTTTATTCTCATCCGGCAGACGGGGACGTCTGCCTTGCACATCACCCAAAAGACGGTCAGGTCACACGCCCCGCCTGCGGCGGGACGCAAGACCTGACCGAACATCTGAACCCTTGGCCGGGGTGACAAGATAAGATGTCGGGTTTCTCGTCCGCCTGACGGCGGACTCGGAACCGCGACCTACAGGCAGTTGTCCCTCGTGAAGTCTTGGTAGTTGACGTTCATTTTCATCCGGCAGACGGGGACGTCTGCCTTGCACATCACCCAAAAGACGGTCAGGTCACACGCCCCGCCTGCGGCGGGATGCAAGACCTGACCGAACATCTGAAGATGCACTCAGCGAAGATGTCGGGTTTCTCGTCCGCCTGACGGCGGACTCGGAACGCCGACCTACGAAGAATGTCACCCGCGAAGACGCGGGTGACCTACGAAGATTTCCACCCCTTCGCGGAAAAGTCTTCCGGAATCATTATATAATCAGACCGACTCCCACCATGCCATCGTCGGCGTAACTACTGGTAAAATAACGGCTTAGGGGCAACCTGCCGAATCCGGCACACCCGTTGCCATACGGATAGTCGGATAAAAGTATGTTTTGGACGCACTAAATATGGCAGAGAACAAAGACAATCAGCCGATTCAGGCACCCCCGGACGACTCGGCGGCCGCCACGACCAAGAAATCGAACCTGATGAGCTACATCATCTATGGTGCGATCGGTCTGGTGGCGGTGCTGGTGGTGGCGGTGGCCACCGTCTTTCTCCTCGGCGGTCTTCCCTCGAAGCCGAAACCTGCCGCGACCGAGAGCGATGCCAAATCATCGGATTCTGCCCGGGCCAAGGAAATGGCTCTGGTCATGGCTCCGCTCAAGGTCAGCGACACGATGAAGAAGATCGTCGATTCGGTCACCGGCACGAAGGAAGACACGTCGATCATGGCCGAGGTGAAACGCAATCTGGCCGCTCTGGAGTACGTCCCCGAACTGGGCGCGACCGGGCCGCTCGACAGTGTCGGTATCGCCAAGGAATCGGTGGCGGCGCTGTCCTGGATCAATGTCGAAAAAGACAAGCTTCGTGAAAAAGAGAAGTCGCTGGCGGCTCGTGAAGCCCAACTCGACAAGCGCGAGAAGGAAGTGTCGCGCAAGCTTATCAAGATCGAACAGGTGACGGCGAGCAAGATTTCGGAACTGGCCCGCCTGTACGACGGTATGGACGTCAGATCGGTCGCCAATATGATGGCGAGTCTGGACGACGCGACCATCGTCGCGATCCTCCCCCGGATGAAGCAGAAGAATGCGTCGCAGGTGCTTGGGCTGATGCCGGCACAACGGGCGGCGAAACTCTCAAAGCAGATGATTGAAGTGGCGGAGAACTGATGCCGACCAATGCCGCCGACATATTGAACGGACTATTGGGCGTTGCGCCTCTGACCGGCATCGGGCAGGGGAATCAAGCGACCGGTCTGGGCGTTACCGAGGGGTCCCCGGTCTTTTCGGACATCCTGGGCCTGTTGACCAATCCGTCGCTCGTTCAAAACGGTGAAGTGAATCCTTTGCTGAACGACGATGGTCGGTCGGGCAAAGACAACGGCTTTGAGAAATCTCTTATTAATGAATTAGGCGGACAGATTTCGTCCGTGTGGATGCTTGGCCGGGCCACAGTCGTGGCCGGTCAACCGTTCACGAAACTAAGCGGTGACGATCAGAG
This sequence comes from Candidatus Zixiibacteriota bacterium, assembly GCA_016213305.1. Taxonomy (GTDB): domain Bacteria; phylum Zixibacteria; class MSB-5A5; order GN15; family FEB-12; genus JACRAV01. Next base: position 3,210 of record JACRAV010000064.1, read on the forward strand.
GGCTCCAGTCGGAATTGGCGCGATGCCGGATTTCGGCGCGGACCAGCTCGATCCGTTGCCGGTTGTACCTGAAGTGCCGTTGACACCGCAAATGGCGCCATTTGAGACCTTCGATCCAAAGATGCCGACCGCTAAAGAATCCGACAAGGTGACGTCGATGCTGGACACCCCTGCTGGCCCGATCACTGCTCCGGTCGTTCTGACATCGGGGGCACAGCGGATGCCGATCGCGGAAGCAATTGACCTCACGCCCGGCACGTATCGTGTCTTGGCCGCGGAAGTGACCGACCGTTCATTGCATCTGACGCTGGAGTCATCAGACCAGAAACACATACAGGTCACTCTGCCGCTCGATCAGCTCCTTTCGGGCACAGCGGCGCCGAGCGACAACGCGAAAACGCCGGTTACGGGTGCGGCCAATACCCGCCGAGTGGCGATGGGCGGGGCGCTGAATCCTTCGCGTGATATAACAAAATGGTTTGATAAGTTGAATCTGTCGGAAGTGCACGTCGAAGCAATGAACGTCGCTTCCGGCGACGCCGGCGCGAAGTCGCTCAAGTTGTCGTTCGTGGACCCCGGCGCTGTCCGCACCCAGCCGTTCGAGGCGGTGCTTCCGAATGTCGAAGTACGGGCCTTCCGTATTCAGAATCAGTCGGTTCGTCGCAGTGTGGCTGTCACCAAATCCGACAGTACGGAATTGCTATCATCGCGGGTCGAACTGACGACCCCGTCACCGATCGGCGGCAACGGCAAAGTCATTGAAGTCATGCCCCGGCCGTTATTCAAGGCGGCGGTGCTGGACGTGGACGCCGACTTTTCGGTTGCCGGTCAGTCACAAGATAACTCGAATGTGGCGGGCGGCAATTTCCAGACTCAGATCGCCGATCTTCAGGCGGCACGGACGCAATCGGGCGGGGAGAAGATTCAATATGCCCCGGTGCGGTTCACCCTGCCGGATACCATCGACCAGACGCTGACGCCCGGCGGGCGCAGTCTCTCATTAAAGATACAGCCGGAGCATCTCGGCCCGGCGCGGCTCAGTTTGCACTACAACTCGGAGGGATTGACCGCCCGCGTGACGGTCGATTCGTCGATGGCG
>JACRAV010000065.1 GCA_016213305.1 Candidatus Zixiibacteriota bacterium
GCAACGCTTGACTTGACTACTCCTCGCAATACATCTGGAAAGTGCGGAAGACGGAATGGCTAATTGGCGGGCTTTAGACGAGGACATGACGAAGAACTCATTGGCACCCGTAGCTATTCCACGAGAAAAATCTCCGTATTCCCGGATACTGATCAGGTTACGGTCATCGATCAAATCCGAAGGCGTCTCAAAATAGCTCAGCCATTTCGCCGACGGATTAAGACCCGTTGACGATAAGCAATTGGCGGGGCGGGAAGACAAAATCTTCGGTAGCTGTCCCAGGTCCGAAAGCGTATAGAAGTTTACGGGTTCAACACGCTGATTGTTAGCTACCAGGACAATTCCAACGGACGTGATGGCGTCCGGAAAAACCTCTCTTTCAGATTCCAACCTGATTAGAGCTTTCAGTCTGCCGCTTTGTAGCAACTGACTCTTTACAATCGAACCGTAGCCGGCATTTAGAAACTCGAGAGGCATGATGTATGCTAATCGCCCGCCGGGTGGAAGCTCAGACAACGACTTCAGGAGAAAGGCAGAAGCTGAATTCGTGTATCCGGACAACCGGAGCCCTAAGATGTTCTGAAAGCAAGCGAATACTGCTTCGCGACCTGAGAAGTTTTGAAATCGCATGTAGGGTGGATTGCAGACTATGGCTTCATGTTGCCCGCCCCAATTCAGAAGATAGTCTTCCTTGCGAACAAAGGCCTGTTGCGCGGTGGGTTGGGAATCCCGGAAGTGCTCAAGAATCACCGCATCAATCTCGGCTCCCGCAAGCGTTGTGCGCGCCCCCATCTGTTGTGCCGCCGAAAAAAATGCGCCCAAGCCAACCGCCGGGTCGTAAAGTTCAGTGGCGCCCCCCGCCAGAGCCCACTCACACATAAAACTCGCCACAGGCGCCGGCGTAAAGAACTGACCATATTTTCGCCGGTGATCCGAACCAACTGACGAGCAATAGTCCTGCATGCGCTACACCCCTTTTATAATCTGAGAGTCGAAGACATCACAGTCTAGATAACCCCGCCCACCATCAAATCGAACATAGAAGAGAAGCCTTCCCCTCTCCAATTCTTTCATCACGGACCGGTGCTCCGGCATATCGATTCGTCCCAGAATCTCCCTTCCCACCTGCACGTTAACCTTTATGGTCGTCTTGCCTTGGTTTTTCACGTCTTCCTCGATTGAAAAGACGACCCCCTCTTTGGCCGGATCCGCTACGATTTCGAGAATTTGATGGAACGGGATCACATATGCTTTGTCAAAGAAGACCTGCAAGTAAAAGTGACGTACGTTGAAGTTTCGTATCCACCGGTTCACCAAAGCTAAGTCTTCAACTTTCGGCGTGATACTGAGATAATCCCTCCTGTGAAGAATCTTAATTTGTTCTTTAAGACGCTTTAGCAAGCCGGAAAGTTCCTTGAGTTCCGTCGACGAAGTCCATGAAGAGCACCGAAAGTCCAATTCACGAAAAGTGTTGTTGTTCGCAGTTTCAAGCAATCCGAGGATTTCCGGGCTTTTCTGCTGGAGCAGGTCCTTGAAAGGAGCCTTAAGTATGGAGTCTCGAATCGAGATGCAATCGTTAAGGGCCTTCTTCGTTCGCGTCTCCATGTATGTGGAGTATCGATTAGCGAGAAAAGAACTAGACCTCACTTCAATAGCCGCGATTGCTTTTTCAACAGGAATCTCACCAGGGCCGGCCGATTCACTATCGAAATCGGCTCGGCGGAAGATAAGAAGATCGGGCCTCTTCCCTATTGTGTTCAACTCCTCCTGGTAGGCCGCATAGAAGTCCTCAAATCCTTCGTCACCGGACGACAACGAGTCAGACCGGCCATATTGAACAGCACGAAATTCCCGTGAATTCTCGTTGATTGCATTGAAGACTATTCTTTCAGCCCAGTCACCTTGCTCCTTATTTGTTAGGAACTCTGAACTCGCCATTGTGGGCGGTCTGCCGGAGACTTTCAAGTCAGCGTTTCCCCCAAACGCAGTTCGTCTCAAAAGGTCTGAAATCAAATCGTTGTAGGCGATGCTCATCCGTTACAGGGCCTTTCCAGCTCGCTCGGTTCTTTCAGCCGTAATGTGATAAAACGATAACACATTCATTCATGTCCTGTAAATCACTATCTGGCCTTTGCACCCCGCCCGTCATAATGCATTCCCCAACACTACAAGTATCGCCTCCCAACTCCACCCCGTCAATCCCCCCCCACTTTCCCTCCCAACTCGCTACTGATTACTGCCCCGCCGACATCTTATGAATAACTATGCCCAACTCGACAACGCGAGGCAGGAGACTGATACCATGGGTACCCCAAATTTTAATAAAACGAACCCAATTCGCTGAGGTGACGTGCGAAGGCCGTGCAATTCGAACCCAATCCTGCCCGCCCTTGTGCCGCTTTGGGTTACGACCCTTCGAACGTGTCGCCCGTGCGGGGCATGCAATTCGAAGCCAATTTGCTCTTGTAGGTCAATCCCGTCTTCGGGGTTGACGTCTTTCCAGGTTCCGTCAGGTCCTTTCCGTCCTGAGCTTGACTCAGGACGGATGAGACCTGACGGTCCCGATAGCAGTGTCAGGTCTCGTCCGGCTATCGCCGGACTAGGACCTGACACAACGATTCCGTCGCATAAAGAAGCCGCCGGGCGAAAGCACCTGACGGCACAATTGGAAGATGGCGGAACCAGAAGCGGTTCCGCCTACAAACCCGAAGGAGCGGAAACCGTGGCCTGACTCTGAGCCGACATCTGCTGGCTCTTGGTCGCCCGCTTGCGCTGTTCCAGATCGAGGATCGCCTTGCGAAGCCGCACCGCCTTCGGCGTGACCTCGACCAGTTCGTCCGGGCCGATCCATTCCATCGCCTGCTCGAGCGTCATCTTGCGCGGGACATCGAGCACAACGCCGATATCCTTCGTCGAAGACCGGTGATTGGTCAGCGCCTTCTTCCGGGTCGGATTACAGGGGAGATCATCGGGCCGGGAGTTCTCGCCGACAATCTGCCCGGCGTACACTTTTTCGGTCGGCTCGACAAAGATCACCGCCCTCTGCTGAATCCCCTCGATGGCATACGCGGTGGCCGGGCCGGTGTCCAAACTGATCACCGAGCCGCGGTTGCGCCCGATAATATCGCCCTTCCAGGGGCCGTATCCGACAAACCGCGAGGCCATGATCCCCAGTCCGCGCGTGTCGGTCATGAATTCGGTGCGGTACCCGATCAGCCCGCGGGTGGGAATCTCGAATTCGATGCGAATGACATTGGTGCCGGCATTTTCCACCGTCCGCAATTCGCCTTTGCGCTTCGCCAGTTTTTCGATGATGATCCCCTGGTATTCTTCGGGGACATCGATGATCAACTGTTCGACCGGTTCCAGCGTATGACCGTCCTTGTCGATATGGGTGATCACTTCGGGGCGCGAGACACAGAACTCCAGCCCCTCGCGACGCATTTCTTCGATCAGGATGGCCAGGTGAAGTTCTCCTCGGCCGGAAACTTTCACGCCGTCGGACCTGCCCAGGTCTTCCATGCGAAGCGCCACATTGACGCGCAGTTCGCGTTGCAGACGGTCCTTGAGCTGGCGAAGGGTGATCGCGGTGCCGTCGGCCCCAGAAAACGGGCCGGTGTTGACCAGAAAGAACATGGAGACGGTCGGTTCTTCGATTTCAAGCGGCGGCATGGCCGACGCCGGGTCTTCGAGCGCCGAGAAAGTGTCGCCGATCTGGATTTCTTCGGGACCGGCCAGCCAGACGATATCGCCGGCGCTGATCAGGTCGGCATCGACCCGATTCAACCCGCGCGTGACCCAGAGATGCACCCCTTTTTCTTTCGACGACCCGATCAGTTCATACCCTTCGCTTTGATTCGCCGGGTCCTTCCAGCGCTGAATATGCCGGAAGAAATCGTCGCCTTTGCGAAGTGTTCCGCGAAGCACCCGGCCACAACCGATCTGGCCGATATAATCGTTCCAGGCCAGGGAACAGACCTGCATCTGGAACGGGCCGTCCTCATCGACTTTGGGCGCCGGGACTTCCTTGATTATCGTCTGAAAGAGCGCATCCATTCCCTCGTGCGCTTCCTTGTCGAGATCGTGCACGAACCAGCCGTCGAGGCCGGAACCGTACAGGACCGGGAAATGCGCCTGCTCATCGGTCGCGCCCAGTTCGATGAAAAGATCAAACGTCTTGTTGAGGGCGAAATCGGGACGGGCGTTGGGGCGGTCAACCTTGTTGATAATGACAATCGGCCGCAAGCCGAGACGCAGGGCGCGCATCAGCACATACCGGGTCTGGGGCATCGGTCCCTCGTTGGCGTCAACCAGCAGAAGCACCGAATCGACCATCGAGAGCACCCGTTCGACCTCGCCGGAAAAATCGGCGTGACCGGGGGTGTCGATGATATTGACCAGATAATCGTTCCAGGCGATCGTGCAATGCTTGGCCCGGATGGTGATACCGCGCTCCCGTTCCAGGGCGTTGCTGTCCATAAGGCGTTCGGCCATATGCTGATTTTCCCGGAAGGTCCGGGCGGCGCGAAACACCGAATCGATCAGGGTTGTTTTGCCATGATCGATATGGGCGACAATCGCCAGGTTGCGAATACGGTCGGCGGAATGCATACGGCGGCTAAACCTCTTTGGGGCCGGCTAAGTTCCCGGCTCCTTTACATGTGCTTGCAGATCATACCACTTGCAGGGGAGATCGTGCAAAAGAAAACCCGGTCCGGCAATGGCCGCCCGGGTGGTTCCAGATGGGGCCAAGTATACCAACAACAGTGGAATTCTCCAAGGACTATTTTGGGGGGGAAGGATTGGATGCAAGTTCAGATCGAAGATGTTGGGTAGCTCATTTCCGGCTTTTGCCGGACTTTGCAACCCGACCTACCGGATCAAATATCCTTCATCAACCGGTTGCTCGGCAAATTGGAAATGGCCGCTTCAAACGCGCTCAACGTCGCCGAGAATTTGTCCACCTCCGTCGATGGCGCCGCCGGAATTCCCCCCGTGCCGTGCCCTTCGAGCGACTCGATCACCGATTGGACGGTCATGGTATTGATATCGTGAGCCGGTTGATACGCCGGGTTGAGCGCCTCCGACCCGCCGACCCGCGAAAGCACGCCGCAATCGACAAAGTCGGTGCACAGCCGTTGCACCAGCCCGAATGGCATCCCCAGTTTCCGGGCGATGTCATGCGAGGTAGGCGCGGGCTGATTGTCGGCAAAGGCCTTGACCACCGTATGCGCCAAAACAAGGGAGAGGAGCCGCCGGGTATGCGTGGAGAGTTTGTAATGCTTGCTGGTGTAATCGTAGGTGTCGGCGTTCTGGACCGCGTACGCCAATTCCGCGCCCAGCAAGACGATAAACCAGCTCAACTGTAGCCAGACCAGAAACAGCGGCAAAGCGGCGAAACTTCCATACACGGCGTTGTATTTGGCAACTCCGACCTGCAAACGGACATACCCGAATTGCATGAGATGGAACGCCGTTCCTGCCACCACCCCGCCGACCAGTCCGGCCTTGAACCGGACCCGCGTGTTCGGCATGACCATATAGAGAAAGGTGAACATCACCAGCACCAATACCAGCGACGCCCCTTTGAGCATGAACAGCAAGGCGGGACTGAGAGCGTTGACCACCTCGACCGTTCGGGAAACATCACTGATCTGTGTCGAAATATAGAGTGTCAGCGCGCCGGAAATGATCAGCGTAAGCGGGCAGATCAAAATGATCGCGACATAATCGGCGAACTTGCGGAACAGCGACCGCCCCCTGCCGATATTCCAGATGTCGTTGAACGAGGCCTCAATGCTTCCGAGCACTTTCAGCACGCTCCAGAAGAGGATCGCCGCGCCGATTCCGGTCACCCATCCCTTGTGCGACTGGGCCAGCGTAGTGTGGGCAACATTGAAAATAGTGGCCAGGGCTTCTCTTTGATTCGGGAACTCCTCAAGTATCTGTCCCTGCAGGGTATCCTCGAATCCGAATCCCTTGGCGATCCCGAACAGAATGGCAAACACGGGAACGGCGGAGAGAATAGAATAGAATGTCAGCGCCGAGGCCCGCACGGACAGATTGTCTTCGCGGAAACCGCTCCAGGCCAGATACAGAATGCGTAGCTGGCGGAGCGCAAACGCCCGTCCCCGGGTGAGATTCTCCACCGGAATCCGCCACATGTCGTGGGTGACGAAACGGATAACTTGTGCGGCGAGGGTGCGCATGCCCGTAATATCGGCGATTGATGGAGGGGGATCAAGGTGGGCCGCGGCGCCATCCCTGCCGGGCGTTTTGGGCGGGTTGTCTCAAACTGAAACAAAACGCAGACGGTTTGGCACAACATTTCCCGCAGGCCGCTGAGCCATTATTGCACAAGGTCTATCAGTTTGCCCGATAACTACTAAAGGACTACCCCCCATGCCCGATAGAGTCTGTAATTGACGAACGGGGATTGACACATCGAAAAAAGACCGGGGCAAAGAATGCACAAAGGTTCGAAGAGTCGAAAATCATCGAGCACGCCGGTGAAGAAGAGACGTACCCGGACGTCGGTTCCAGACGTTGGCAACACTGGCAGGAATATGGTGACATCCGCAGGCAATAATCAGGCAGGCACAACCTCAGTGAAACCGCTGGAACACCTTCTGGACAATATCGCGGCGGCGCTGATGTTGCTCGATGCGGGCGACTTGCCGGCGGTGGCGTCGTTGCACGATCAGTTTTTGAATCTTCATAAAGTGCTTCTTACCGAAGCTCCGGGACTGGCCGACTCCGCCCAGAAGTGCGCAAACGTTCTGGAAAAGATCATTATGCGCGACATTCCCGACGTCGATGCCGCCGTCAACGCGCTTGCCGGCGACGTAACGACGCTCCAGTCGGCCATTCGCGATTGTGAATACCCACAGGAAAAGCGAGCCGACATAGCCGCACCTGCGGCCAAAGCGACCGGCGAACCGGAACAATCCGTCCCGGTTGTCAGCCAACAGGCAAAAAGCGCTCCGGCGGCAAAGGATCCGGCGCCTCAGCCCGCTCCGGCGCACAAGCTGACCATGAGTTTTGCGAACGCCGATGCCTCACTGGTCGGCGAATTCATCAATGAAGCGAGAGATCACTGCCTGACAGCCGAGCAGAAGATGATGGATCTGGAAACGGGCGTCGATTACGAATCCGCCATCAACGCCATCTTTCGCAGTTTTCACACGATCAAGGGAGCGGCCGGTTTTCTGGAAATGCACCCGGTGCTGGCGCTGGCGCACGAATCCGAAACACTCCTTGATATGATCCGCCGGGGTTCGATGACCATCGATGGTCCGGTGGCCGATCTCATTTTCGCCTCGATCGACGGTCTGCGCAAGCTTCTGGCGAAGGCCCAGGACGGTCTGGCGAGCGGAGGTGAGGTGGATGGGAGCGCGGTGGTGACGGACCTGGTGGCTTCGCTCCGCCAGCTGATCACCAACCCGGGTCAGATTCCGACTCCGCCGCCTGTCGAGCGGGTGGGCGACATTCTTGTGAATATGGGAGTGACATCCCAGAAAGAAATCGATTCCGCCCTTACTTCACGCCAGGCGCCTGAGGAAAAACTGGGCGAAACGCTGGTCAAGCAAGGGGTTGTCCCCGCGCAGTCGGTGGCTCATGCCCTCAAGGTTCAGAAGCTGAGCCAGCGCGAGGCGGATACCGCTCCCGCCACGCAGATGAAAGAGATGGTCAAGATCGACATGGAACGGCTTGACCGCATGGTTGATACGATCGGCGAACTGGTGATTGCCGAATCGATGGTCGGTCACGACGATGAGTTTCTGGCGATCGCCCCGCCGCGCATGGCGAAGAACGTCTCCCATCTGAATAAGATCACCCGCGAATTGCAGGAAATGGGCATGTCCATGCGCCTCGTGCCGGTGCGGGCCACCTTCCAGAAACTGGCGCGCGCCGTGCGCGACCTGACCCGCAAGTCCGGCAAGAAGGTCGAGTTGATCACCTCGGGCGAGGATGTCGAAGTGGATCGGAGCATAATCGAAAATATCGGCGATCCGCTGATGCACATGATCCGGAACGCGGTCGATCACGCCATTGAGGTTCCCGAAGAGCGGGTGGCCAACGGCAAGGCCGAGGTCGGGTGTGTCTGGCTTCGGGCTTACCATCGCGGCGGAAGCATTCATTTCGAGATCGAAGACGACGGTCGCGGCCTCGACTCCGAGCGGATACTGGCCAAGGCGCATGAAAAGGGGATCATCGACCACCAGCGCGAACTGACCGAACGGGAAATCTACAATCTGATTCTTTTGCCGGGATTCTCCACGGCGAAGAAAGTGACCGATATCTCCGGCCGCGGCGTCGGCATGGATGTGGTCAAGAAGAATATCGAGGCGATGCGCGGCCATCTCGAAATCGAATCGAAGCACAAGAAGGGGACGCGTTTCACCATGCGACTGCCCCTGACGCTGGCGATGATCGACGGCATGCTCGTCCGGATCGCCGGTGAACGGTATATCATCCCCACCATGTCGGTGGTCGAGTCGGTCAATTTGCACTCGGAGCGGGTCTTCACCATACGCGGGCGCCAGGAGATGATCAACCTGCGCGGCCATATGCTCCCGGTCCTGCGACTGGCTCAGATGTTCGAGATGACGACGGATACCTCGTGCGATCGCGTCGTGGTCGTGGTCGAGGATGCGGAGACACGGGTCGGTCTGCTGGCCGACGAACTGATCGGTCAGCGTCAGACCGTCATCAAGAGTCTCGGTCCGGTGTTCGCCCGGCAGAAATTCATTTCCGGCGGGGCGATCCTGTCGGACGGAACGGTCGGCTTGATTCTGGATGTCAACGGACTGATCTCCCTGGCGAAGTCCATGGGTGTGGACCGTTTCTCCGGCTGGTCCGGCCACAAAGAAGAGATACCGCTTGAAGACGACGGCCTGGCCGGGACGGGAGCGGCGCTCACCGACGCGGTGGTTGAGGAACTGGTCCCGGCATAACGGAACTGGCGAACCATTATGCAAAGTGCTGGAGGCGATGACTGTGGCTACAACTGATACAATCGGCAACCCCACCCGGACGCAGGGACCGGCGTCGATGGCAAAAGCCGGCAAGTATCTCACGTTCCGACTGGCGTCCGAAGTGTACGGACTGGAAATTCTCAAGGTGCGGGAGATTATCGGGTTGATTAACATCACCCGCATACCGCAGTCGCCCGCATACATACGAGGGGTCATCAACCTGCGCGGAAAAGTCATTCCGGTGCTCGACCTGCGCCGCCGATTCGGCATGGCGGTGGAGGCCGACACGGAACAGACCTGCATCATCGTCGTGGACGTCAAGACCGCATCGGGCAAGCTTCTGATGGGCGTGGTGGTCGATGCGGTGTCCGAGGTGCTCGATATCGGCGGTCAACAGATCGAATCGGCTCCGGCGGTCGGCTCGACGACGGATGGCACTTTCATACACGGCATAGCCAAGCTCAAAGACGACGTCAAGATTCTTTTGGACATAGACCGCGTGTTTGACGGGACCGAACTGGATTCGGTGGTCAGTGAGTCCGTAGGAACTCGCGGAACAGAACTGGTGGAGGCATGAAGGTGATGGGACCGGCGGCGGAGCCGTCAGTCAGAAATCGGCAGTGAGGGGAGACCGGAAGAAGGAGGGGACAGATGCTGACAAATGGATCAAAGCGAGCGATAGCGATGTGGACATTGTTACTGCTGGGAATAGCGGCAGGCCCGTGGGCGACCGATCAGTCCAAACGCGACGCGAAAGCGTCTGACTCGACCCGTTCGCAGTATGCCGCCGTCTCCAACGGGACTGTTTCCCCAGCGACCGCGCCCGTGAAAGCGGCGCCAGGTCAACCGGCCGTGGAACAGGAAACTTTTCCAAACATATCGGTGTCCGGCTTCATGGACATTGCCGGATCATACCGATCGTCGGCCGGCGACCGTTCCAATTTGTTTTTGTACGAAGCGGAAGTCGATATGGTCATCGCGCAATCCGACCGGGTCACACTCTCGGCCAGCGCGGCCTATCTACCGTCTGACGACAAAGTCAACGTGTGCCTCGCAACCGTCGGCTTGCAGGTCCTCAAGTCCGATCGCGGATTTCTGACCGACGCCACCGTGACGGCCGGACTGTTCAATCCCCGGTTTGGGATTGATTATCAATGCAATGCCAGTAGCACCCGGAAGCTGGCCACGGCGCCCCTGGCTGTCCAGTTCACCCATCAGAATTGGCTGGATGCGGGGGCAGAAGCGTTCTTTTCCGGTCCCCGTGCCAATCTTGCGGTTTTCGCGGTCAACGGTTTCACGCCGTCGGATTCCGTCATGCAGGACGCGATCAGTCTGGTCACCGGCCTCGGCGATACGATCGACCCCACCCCGACCAACGCTTTCGGCGGCCGCCTGGGCCTCACCCCCGTTGAAGGCCTCGAACTGGGCGGTTCGATGGCCGCGGGATACAACCAATCCGATGAAATAGAAATGGTGATGTACGGCGGCGACATACACTTCACCCGTTCGATCTTCGACCTGCGCGGAGAGTACATTCTGCATTCGATCAATCGCTCCATTCTGCGTCAGGACAATAAAGGATATTATGTCCAGCCCATGCTGACCATTGGTCGGGTGTTCGCCACCTGTCGATATGATGCTTTCAAGGTCGAGGGACACGGCGAAGCAACACAGACGTCGGTGGGCGGCGGCTATATGCTCGCCTCGGGGCTCGAACTGCGGCTCGAATCGATCTTTGCCGATAACAGTGACAACAACCAGACCATCATGCAATTGTTTGCCTCGTTTTAATGGATGCCCGGATACGACCATGACTACAGCGCAACCGACAAAGCCGACCGCGAAACCGCCGGGACTTCAACTGGTGGTGGCGGACAACCGTCTGTCGGTGGTGCTGTCCTGTGATGCCGCATTTGCGGCACGGCCCGATGCGGTCGAAGCGGTGAGTGCCGATTTGATTGCCAAAGGCATCAAGAAACCCGTCGATGCCACAGCTCTCGGTGCGGCGCTGGCCAACGCGGTTTCGACTCAATCGGGAATTTCCAATTTCGTGCTTATCCAGGGAATCGAGCCGACGGCGCCGCAGGATGCCCGGTTGGAGTGGAGCCGGGACTTTTTTGCCCAGGGGTACTATGTGGACCCGGTAACGCACCGAATAGACTACCACCGCAAAGCGGCATCAAAGGCGGTTCAGAAAGACGACGTGCTGGGCGTGGTCCAGCCCTCCCAGCCCGGCAAGAGCGGCGAGGATGTGTTCGGGAAGTCGATCGCGCCGGGGCGGCCC
>JACRAV010000061.1 GCA_016213305.1 Candidatus Zixiibacteriota bacterium
ATCGCCCGACATTTGCCTTGAAGCGTTCAAAGCCGTCGGTCGATCATTTGACGGAAGCTATCGGACCCCTGTGATATCCCTTGAGGGGAGAAAAGAGGGGTGATAAAGGGTAGGAAAGATACCCGCTAAATCGGTACAAATCGGTATGGATAAGAGCTGGGGGAAACGCCCGTATGGCTGTCGCCCGCAGAGACTTCTTCTGAGTTGACGCCTTGAGTTACCCACTTAGACGGACAGGATGTCTCCCGCCCACCATGTAATGATTCTGACATCGCGTAGCGCACCGCTGAGCGGTGCGCTACGTACCAAATTCCGACAGACTACTTCGCAAACTCCGTCGCGCGCGTCTCCCGGATCACCGTCACCTTGATCTGACCCGGATACTGCATCTCCTGCTCGATCTTCTCCGCAATATCCGCCGCCAGCACTTGCGAGGCGAGATCATCGACTTTGTCATGCTCGACAATCACCCGAATCTCGCGTCCCGCCTGAATAGCGTACGCCTTGCTCACGCCCTTGAAACTGTCGGCCAGTTCTTCGAGCTGTTGCAGGCGCTTCACATACGCCTCGAGCGGCTCGCGGCGCGCCCCGGGACGCGATCCCGAAATGGCGTCGGCCGTCTGCACCAGCACCGGATACGGCGAGGTCATCGCGACATCGTTGTGGTGCGATTCGATCGCGTTGACCACAAAATCATGTTCTTTGTACCGGCGCATAAAGTCGGCGCCGATCTGCGTGTGGGTCCCTTCCGTCTCCCGGTCGATCGCCTTGCCGATATCATGTAGCAGTCCGCACCGCTTGGCCAGCACATCATCAAGTTCAAGTTCCGCCGCCATCAACCCGCACAACATCGATACTTCCTTCGAATGGGCCAGCACATTCTGGCCGTAACTGGTGCGATAATGAAGTTTCCCGAGCATCCTGATGATATCCAGATGCAACCCGTGAATGCCCAGCTCGAACGTCGCCTGCTCGCCGACTTCCTTGATGATGACTTCCATCTCCTTCTGCGTCTTTTCCACCACCTCTTCGATCCGCGTCGGGTGGATACGGCCGTCGGAAATCAGTTTCTCAAGCGACATCCGGGCGATCTCGCGCCGCACCGGATCGTACCCCGACAGAATAACCGCTTCGGGGGTGTCATCGACAATCACGTCAACCCCGGTGGCCGTCTCAAAAGCGCGGATATTTCGCCCTTCCCGGCCGATAATTCTCCCCTTCATTTCGTCGCTCGGCAGATTGACCACCGAGACCGTGCTCTCCACCGTCGTCTCCGCCGCCACCCGGTAAATGGAGCGGATGACGATCTCCTTGGCTTCCTTTTCAGCTTCCTGCTCCGCCTGTTCGCGAATTTCCTTTACATGCGCGGCCGCTTCAACCCGCGCCTGACCGATCATATTTTCCATCAACTGACGTTTGGCGTCTTCGGGACTCATCCCGGCGATGCGCTGAAGTTTGTCATTTTGCTGGCCGATGATCTGCTCAAGCTCCGCCTCGCGAAGCGATATCCCTTTGTCGCGGGCATGGAGATTCTTTTCGCGGTTGGACAGGTCCCGTTCGCGCGATTCCACCCAGTCAACTTTTTTGACCAGCGACGCTTCCCGTTCATCGAGCTTTTTATCGTGGCGCTCCTGTTCGCGCCGGCGTTCTTCCATCTCCTTGTCAAAGGCGGATTTGGTTTTATAAAACTCTTCCCTGGCCTCGAGCACCGCTTCTTTCTTCTTGATTTCCGCGGTCTTTTCGGCCTCGGAGGTGATCTGGCGCGCCCGCTCCTCGGCGTTCTTAAGACTGTTCTCACCGACCCGCCGGGCCATGAACCAGGCCAGGACGAACCCGGCAACCCCCACCAGGAGAGCCACCGCCACTATGACAATCGGATGATCCATTGCATCCTCCCGCCCGGGCTTGCCTCCGGGCGATCCACTATATGGTCAAACTGTGGGTGGAAACCGTGATAAACCGATGATCAGGGGGTCAGGATCGGACACCCGTCTCGTCGGCCAGCGCCTTGTCAAGACCTTCGAGCAAACGATCGAGACGCCCCCGTGTCGTTGACTGTGTGGAATCAAGTTCCTCACTCTTTTCCAGAAGTTCGGACGCAAACGACATGGAGGTCAATATGGCCACCTTGTCCCGCGCCCGGGTGCGGGTGGTTTGCGCCACCTCGCGCATTCTGGCGTCAACAATTCGGGCAACATGGGAAATGTACGCAGGGTCGCCTGCGCCCGTGATTGGGTACTCTTCCCCAAATATCTCGACAACGACTTTCGGATTTTCGTCTTGTTCAATCATCGTTGTTCTGCGAATGGTCTGATTTCAACGCGGTTTCAACCCGCTTGCTACTAACAGATTCTTTATACTCGTTCCGTAACGTCAAATCAAGAAAAAACTTACGAATTGAGACGCTCCAGCTCTTCAATCCGGGTCAGCACCGTCGCCAGACGGCTCTTAACCGCCTGCGACTGCTCCCGGCTGGTCACGTTCAGTTCCTGGTACCGACGTTTCAGGTCGGCCAGCTCCCCGGTCAGCGTCTTATTCTCGCGCTCCAGTTCGCCCTTTTCCTTCTGGAGACGGGCCACCAACCGGAGCACCCGGTTGACTTTTTCTTCCAGCGTGCTAAATCGGTCCGACATTCCTACTGCTCCCGCAGTTCAGCGTTGAACTTCGATTTCAGGCGCCCGACCACCGTCTTCTGCGCCTGCTCTATCTCTTCGCCGGACAAACTGCGCTCGGCCGAACGATACACGATCGTAATTCCGACCGATTTCCGACCCTCGGGGATCGGCTTGCCTTTGTACAGGTCAAAAATATTGACCGATTCGGCCAGCTGTCCGGCCGACATCTGCACTTCGGCTACAATTTGTCCGACTGTGACGGTCTCATCGACGACAAGCGCCAGATCGCGCGGCGCCGCCGGATAGACCGGCAAGGGCGCGAACTGTGTGAGGGGCCGTCTGCAGGAAAGTAGTGCCGAAACCGTCAGTTCCGCAAGACAGACCGGCTGTTTGATATCGAATTTTTTCAATAATTCCTGGTTTACCAGCCCGGCCACCCCGAGCACCGTCGAACCGGCCAGTATTTCAAACGACTGCGATTTTTCAAAACATGGCCGAATAACCGATCGATACTGAACCCGGCCCTTCTCCTGACCGGCCTCAAACTCGGCTAATCCCAACCGCCACAAGAGTGTATCAAGAGCGCCCTTGAGATCGTAAAAGTCCGTCGGACGCGGCCGGTCCCGCCAGGTCTGCGGCGTACTGCCGGTCACCAACAGCATAAGCCGGTCCTCTTCATACCAGTCCCCTTTGACCCCCGGCGGAAAATACGCCGCCCCCAGCTCGAACAGTTGCAGATCGATATTCCGGTGCGCGAGATTATGATTCACCGTCGTCAGCGCCGTCACGATCAGCGAATTGCGCATGATATTGAGGTCCTCGGCGATCGGATTGATAATCTTCACCTGAGCTAAATTCGGGTTTACCGCCTCGGCCAGTCGCGAATCGGCCAGGCCGTGCCCCATGATCTCGTCATACCCTGAAGCCGTCATGATCTGCCGTAGCGTGTTTGCGAAG